>CAIWKC010000001.1 GCA_903913145.1 uncultured Gallionellaceae bacterium
CAACTCGACCGCGGAGAAGGTGTCATCTACACTAAAGACACATTCAACGAGATAACAGAAAATGCCATCAGCGCCATGAACAGTGGACAGCCGATGAATCCTGATGTCCTTCCATAAGGCATTACCGCTCAAACTTTCACCCAGGGCAAAGCAAGATATTGTAGACATTCTGCGATATACGGGAGAAAAATGGGGACAGAATCAACTACTGGTTTATCGTGACAAAATCAAAGATGCGCTTCAGGCGATAAGCCAAAACCCCGAAACTGGCCTCGATCACAATGACATGCCGTCAACACACCGTACCTTGTTGGTCGGATCCCACATCATTATTTACCGCATCAATTCAGAACACATTGGGATCGTTCGCATTTTGCATCAAAGAATGAGTCTCGCCAAGCATGTCAGGTAAGCCAGGCTTTCGGCTTTTCAAAATCCGACTTTCATAAAACTGCAAAACAAACTGAATACAATATTAGTTTAAACCTCGAAATAGCCGAATGCTTGTTTGGGTATGCGTCATAGCTACCGCCTTAAATCATTCGGGGAATCGGCGAGGTTCCTTTGCTAAACCTGTGGAGTAAATTTTGTCTAAAAATCTGATTGGCGCTCGTGAAGGAGCTAATGTCGGTGACTTCGCCGATAACATCGCGTGGTCTGATCACTCCATAAAATTCTATGTTGAACAGGCACGGGGGCGTGACGTTCTGGATATCGGCTGCGTTATGCATAATCCCGAAAATTACAAGAGCCAGTATTGGATTCATAAGGCGCTAAAGGGTGTAGCAAAAACATTGGTTGGAATTGACCTTTACGATGAGGGTGTCCAATATTTGCGTAGTCGCGGCTACAACATCGTTACTGCAGACGCTCAGAACTTTGATCTCGGAAAGCAATTTGACGTCATCGTTGCCGGTGATGTAATGGAACACCTGGAAAACTTCCAAGGCTTTATTGACTGTTGCAAAAAACATTTGCGACCCGACGGCGTAATACTTGTATCCACGCCAAACCCCTGGTACTGGCGTTACATTATCAAAGCCGCTCTTATGCCTGAATTCCGCTCCAATCCTGAACACACAATGTGGTTCTGTCCCCGTACCCTCAGGCAGCTCTTCAACCGGCATGACTTCGATATTGTTTCGCTCAGCTTTGGCTCACGCTACTTGCGTGACCGTTTATTACCTTTGCCGGGAACCTGGAAGCACACAACGTTTCACGCCATAGTGCGCCCCACAACAACAGCGCCCGCGGAAGCATGATGTAACGTAGCCCGGATGAAACAAAGAGGAATCCGGGCTGCTAGCTGCTACTAACTCAATTACGCTTTTCATTAATACTGACTAGTTTCCGCCCAATTGAACTGCCCGCGTCTTCCAACATTGGCTTTGTTACCAGAGAGACCAGTATCGCTCCCGAAACTGCAAGAAAATAGAACAATAGAAAATTCGCTATAGAGTGCTGACGTGGACTATGGTCAAAAATTATCAGCCATAAATTGAGCATTGCAAAATGGAAAAGATATAGTGAGTATGAATGATTACCGATAAAAATTAACCAATTTGG
>CAIWKC010000002.1 GCA_903913145.1 uncultured Gallionellaceae bacterium
TACCTGTTGGCGGTTTTGCTCGCACAAAAAACAAGGGAGACCGAAGTCTCCCTTGAAAGGTACATCACTTTTGTTTGATGAGTTTCGGCTGGCCTTAACTCAACTTACGCAAGTTTGATCTTAGAACAATGTTTCCATCAACAGGGTCGTTGCTGTTTTGCCTGCGTCACCGCCGGTGGTTGCAAGATTATCCCAATATGAACCAGACTGCATCGTGTAGTTCAGGCTAATGCTGACGTTGAGTGCCAAGTCATAAGCAGCACCAACCATGATGGCATTGTCTGCAAAGCCTTGTTGCTTACCGTTACGATAACCGGCTTGCACAGTAGCACCTTTTGCGACTTCATAAGTAGCTGCAATAGTCAAGGCAGATTTCGCATCTGTAGTGCTTGATGGATTGAACATATTTTCATCCACCTTCAAGGCCGAAGTACCCGATGCAGGTGCTGTTCCGTAAGACGCATAGATACCTAGACCGTCACCTTGAGCCTGAAAGTCAATAACATTCGCATCGGCTTTTCCAGATGCCCCCAAAGCAGCTAGCTCAGTAGAACTGCCGCCCCAATGCTGAAGACCAAAGCTTGTGTCGTAACCAGCGAGATCCATTGTGTAAACGCCACGGACATAGTTCAGTGTCAGTGATTTTGCACCTGTCACAACATCGTTACCTGCAGCTTCCCACGCGCCAATGTTAATAAACCCATTTGCATTGTTGGCAACAAAGGAAACGCCTGTAGCAGACGTAGCAGTATTCAAGTATTGCGCAGCTGAAGTTGCATTCAAATGCTGGTTACTTGGACCGCCATTGCCCATCAGCTTGTGCGTGCCTGCCGCACCTGTATTCAAGGTTTCAAAGCTGTAAGCAACGCCTTGACCTTGGCTAGAGTGTATCGACAAACCGATGCGATTATCACCAACTGGCCATAGCATCAGTATCTTTGTACCAGCGATAATACCAGGGGCTGGATTTGTGGATGTCGTGGTTACAGGAGCAGCAGCATTAGGAGTAGTAGTATCAACCGTACCTGTACTTGTTGTCGTTGTTAAACCGCCACCACCCAAACCTGCTTCAGCAACGAAGCCCATAAAGTCAGAACCACGACCACCCATAAACAGGGAAAACTCACCGCCTGTACCTGGTGTGAATATCTTATTTGTATTTGTTGTTGTTGCGCCAGTTGCTGAAGACTCATTTTCAACACCTGTTGTGGCATACACAGTCATATTCAAACGATCTGGAATCGATAATCCCTCACCTTCAACCAAGCCTTGGGCACCCATCATTGTGTAAGCGCCAGACTTGAACGCACGACCAAATGCATTTAGCAATGGGTGGTGTTGGTAGTGACATGCGCTACAAGCCATACCGACTTGACGTGCGAATGCTGGAATAGCGGACGCTTCCGGTGCAAACGTAACGATTGCGGCAACGCCTGCGATTGTAAGAGCTAGCTTTTTCATTGTTTCTCCTCGTGAAAAAAGTTAAGTTAAGTAAATTAAGCAAGAAATGAAACGTTTTTTTATTGATAGCTGAAATCCCCTTAACAGCTATGGGTCGGCAATTTACTGAAGCAGCTAATTAATGTCAAATAATGTCTATGTGAACCAGTTGGATTGTTGCAATTTTGCAACACTAATTTTAATTACTGAAATACCCGAGCGTTTAATTCAATTTATTTCAATAAATCAATTTGTTGCCAACAGTCTTTGAATCACCGCCCCTGCCAGCATAAAGCCAAACAAAGGGGGCATATAACTGATGGTTCCATTCACCGCTCGCGGGCGGCCTCTGCTAGTGGGTTCGGGTGGCAGAGGGGCACTCGGATATTCATCTGAAAACACGGTGAGTACGCCTTCGTAGACTTCTTCATTGCGCAACCTTTTGCGCATTTCTCGCGCCAGCGGGCACATGATGGTTTTGCTGATGTCGGCAATTTTGATATGCGAGGGGTCGATGCGGTTGCCCGCGCCCATGCTCGAAGCCACTTTTAAACCGCGTTTGTAACTTTCCACCACCAGCGCCACTTTACATGATAGTGAGTCGATACAGTCAATCACGTAATCGACATCGGCAGGCACCAGAGCATTCACATTTTCAATGCCGAGAAAGTCGTACAGCAAAGTGACCTCGCATGCCGGGTTAATATCGGCAATGCGGGCGCGCATTAAATCTGCTTTGGATCGGCCCACAGTGGAAAGCAAGGCGGGCAGTTGGCGGTTGATATTGCTCACCACGACTTTATCGTGATCGAGCAAAGTGATGCGACCAATGCCTGCACGTGCCATGGCCTCAGCGCAGTAAGAACCAACACCACCGAGCCCGGCGATGAAAATGTGTTTTGATTTGAGTTTTTGGATTCCTTCGTCACCCAGCAGAATGTGGGTGCGGGTGAATTGGGGTGGGGTTGTGTTTGGCATGGGGGGATTATACTTGTGTGGATGCGGGGGTGGTCATCTTGCAGGTTTGAGGGAGGTGTTTCTAAATTTGGCATGGGGGAAGGTTGGCGTTGGCACCCCCTCCCTCGGTCCCTCCCCCGATGGGAGAGGGAAGCTTAGCCGCTATCGCGGGATATTTCTTGCGGGTAGGCTCTCCCTCCGGGGGGAATCAATCACTTGCTGCGTTTTTTACAGCTTAGTGAGATGGCCTGTTAGTTCATCAGGGACTGAGACAATAACCAGCGTTGCCGCAGATAGTCCGGGGTCGCTTCCCTCTCCCACCGGGGGAGGGACTGAGGGAGGGGGTTTTTGCACAACTAACCCTATTTCAACCCCGGCAAAACATGCCGCGCATTTTCACTCGTCACCTTCGCCACTTCCGCCAGCGACATCCCCCGCAAATCCGCCAAAGTCTGCGCAATTCTCGGCAAATATTGCGGCTCGTTCGGCAAGCCTTTTTCCAAAAAATCCGGTGGGATATCCGGTGAATCGGTCTCCAGCACGATGCTCTCCAGCGGTAAGGTTGCGGCAAGTTCACGCAACTTGGTCGCACGTGAGTATGTCATTGCGCCACCGAAACCCAGTTTGAAACCCAATTTAATAAATTCGTCAGCTTGCTGGTGGCTACCGTTAAAAGCATGGGCAATGCCGCCGCACACTTGGTGTTGGCGCAGGTGTTTCAGTATGGTGTCTTGTGCACGACGAATATGCAGCAATACCGGCAAATTGAATTCGCGCGCCAGTTTTAATTGTTCGATAAAAAATGTTCCTGTCGTGCCTGATCGTAATGTTGAATGAAAAAATCGAGGCCGATCTCTCCGACGGCGATGGGTTGGTGTTGTGTCAAATATTCACGCAGCACGTCCAAATCAGCAGGCAAGGCATCACCAACATACATTGGGTGAAAGCCATAAGCGGGGGCGCAGTTGGGATACTTTTTGCGAAGTTCGCGCACGTTTTCTAAATTAGTCCGCGAAACGGAAGGCACGACAATGCGGCCGACGCCGGCGGCTTGTGCCTTGATTACGACGCTGGATTGGGCACCTTCAAATTCTGATGCGTCGAGATGACAGTGAGTGTCTATGAACATGTTTGTTGTCATTCTCGCGCAGGCGGGAATCCAGTCGATTAATAATCCCTGCGAAGCTGGACGAAATCAAATACCTTATTAATAAATGCACTGGATTCCCGCCTGCGCGGGAATGACGGTATTTATTGAAAACGTCGCTATGTTAAACTCACGTCATCAATTATGCGAATCAACATTATGTCAGGAAACACTTTCGGCACTCTTTTTACCGTGACTTCTTTTGGCGAATCGCACGGTGCGGCTATTGGTTGCATTGTCGATGGATGCCCGCCCGGAATGGTATTGAGTGAAGCCGATATTCAGCCGGATCTCGACCGCCGCAAGCCCGGCACTTCACGCCATGTTACGCAGCGGCGAGAGTCGGACACTGTTGAAATTCTCTCCGGCGTATTCGAAGGCAAGACTACGGGTACACCTATCGCGTTGCTGATTCGCAATGAAGACCAACGCAGCAAAGATTATGGCAGCATCGCGGAAACTTTCCGCCCCGGACATGCCGACTACACTTACTGGCAAAAATACGGCATCCGCGATCATCGCGGTGGCGGGCGCGCTTCTGCCCGCGAAACTGCAGGGCGTGTCGCGGCAGGTGCTATTGCAAAAAAATGGTTAAGCGAACGCTACGGCGTAACGATACGGGGATATCT
Source organism: uncultured Gallionellaceae bacterium (assembly GCA_903913145.1). Taxonomy (GTDB): domain Bacteria; phylum Pseudomonadota; class Gammaproteobacteria; order Burkholderiales; family Gallionellaceae; genus PALSA-1006. Next base: position 4,174 of record CAIWKC010000002.1, read on the forward strand.
CGCGCAGCTCGGCGCAATTGAAATTCCATTCAAGAATTGGGACGATGTGCACGCGGAAGGAAATAGTTTCTTCGTCGCGGATGTGAGTTATGTCGCTCAACTGGAAACCTATATGGACGCGCTGCGCAAATCCGGCGATTCCATCGGTGCAAAGCTGGCGGTGGTTGCGCACAATGTGCCCGTAGGCTGGGGTGAACCTGTTTTTGACAGACTGGATGCTGACATCGCGCACGCGCTGATGGGCATCAACGCGGTGAAGGGTGTGGAAATTGGCGCGGGTTTTAATTGTGTCACGCAAAAAGGCAGCGAACACGGTGACGAATTAACGCCTCAAGGATTCTTGACCAACAACGCGGGTGGCATTCTCGGTGGTATTTCGACCGGGCAAGACATCGTTGCCCACTATGCCATTAAACCCACGTCTAGCATTCGCCTCGAACGTAATTCGATCGACAAGTCGGGAAATCCGGTGAAAGTCTCCACCGAGGGAAGACATGATCCCTGTGTCGGCATACGTGCTACGCCGATTGCGGAAGCGATGCTGGCATTGGTTTTGATTGACCATGCGTTAAGGCATCGGGCGCAAAATGGGGATGTGGTTTGTGCGACGGTAAAGTTGCGCTGAGGTGGTTTTTTTCCACTAGTTAATCAAGAGTCGTCATTCCCGCGCAGGCGGGAATCCAGTGCAGTTATTCAATATGCAGTTAAGTTTTGTACCGCTACGCGGTGCTATTTAATTTACTGGATTCCCGCCTGCGCGGGAATGACGGCTCTTTTTTAAACTAATGACAAGTCTACTTCTTCACCTTCCGATACAACCAGAAACGTTCATTTTTGTCGCCCGTGCGCGAACCGTCCCATACATTTTTCCAATGTTCTTTATCTTGTATCGGGGGTGCCGCAGAATAACCTTGCACTAAAATCAGGTTGCATTCCGCTTTTGGTTTGCCGCTGACAGTGATGTCGCCAAAGTATTGCAGCATGGCGCGCTGACCTTCGCCAATGCCTCTTCCGGAGATGCAATTATATTTTGCGGGTAAGACATGTTTCAGGCTAGTGACCATGAGCCGGTAACTTTTACCGCTGTTCAACCAGGGCATCCACAACGTGACGGCAAGTAACCACAGCAGGGTAACACCTGCAGCCCAATTAATGACCGAGCGACGAATGGAGCGGCCCACGCGCCAGACCAATACCATCCAGAGAACGGTGACTGCCACTGCGATCCAGAATTGGTTGAGCTGAAAAACCGGCTCAAAACCGGGGCGGTAATCTTTGAGCAATTGCGTAATTTTAGCCGGGCTGTCAACCAGTAATCCTGTCCAACCCCACCAGAGCAGAATGGCGATCAGCGCGAAAGTCATAATGCCGAACCAGTCTAAGGCATTCGCCGCGCCGCGCCTTAGGGTGAACAATGCCGCAGTGCCCAACAAGCTTAGCGGCAGCAGCATCGGCAAGGCGGACAACTCATTGATGTTCGTTGAAAAACTCAACGCTAGCAACATCCCGAAAAAACTCACCAACAGTAATTGGAATTCTTCGGATTGCCACATTTTTTTCCGAGCTTCCCACACTGCCCAAATCGCCAAAGGTAATGCGGGCCATGCGAACCACGGAAGGATGCTCACATAATAGAAAGTATTCAAATGCACGCTGTCGTGAACGTGGTTGAACCAGCGCCCGACATTCAATTGCCAAAACCACTCGCTAAAATATTCAGGCGAGTACAGATAAAGCAATGTCGGCCAGATTGTCAGCCACGGCAATGCGCTCAACAACGCTATACCGAGAGAAAGGTAGTAATTACGATTTCGCCATAATCGGAATATCAACAGTGTCAGGCTGAAGGTCAGGAAAAAAACCGGCGCGATAAATCCTTTGGCCAGGAATCCTATACCGAGGCCGGTCCCCAACAAAAAACCTGACCAGCGGTGGCGACGTGGGACCAGTGCGTAGCCATAAATCATCATGGCGCACCCGGTGAGCAATGCAATGTCTGCCACCAGCAAATGCGCGCGCACCAACAAACCCATGCTGCCAATCAAAATGATGGCAGAGGCCCAACCCGCACTCTTGCCGAATAATTCGCGCCCGGTCATGCCGGTGAACAACATCGTCAGCCCCATGTAAAAACCGGTCGCTAGACGAGCACCGTCATGCAGGGGTAAAAACGCGGCGAACACCTTGGCAAAAATGGCTGCCGTCCAATAGAAAAGCGGGGGACGTTCCATATAAACATCACCCGCCAGCGTGGGCACCAGCCAGTCGCCGCTTTTTAGAATGTGGTAAACGAGTCCAAAGCTGTAAGCCTCATCCGGTTTCCACGGATCGTGTCCGATCAACCCCGTCAGCAGCCAGACTGCACACAGCAACCCCAGGAACAATCCCTTGGTTGGCGAAATCAGTTGGTCTTTTTGATAGGGGTAAGAATACATACCTGTAATTATTTATAGTCCCAAGTCGCCTATTATGAATGCATCCGGGATTCAAGCAACAACAGAAACAAAAAAGGCAGCCAACGCTGCCTTTGATGCCGCAAGCAAAGCAGGCTCATTAAGCCGCTGCTTTTGCGCCGCCTTTGTTGTACTTTTGACGGAATTTCTCAACGCGACCTGCCGTATCCACAATTTTCTGAGTGCCCGTGTAAAACGGGTGGCACTCGGAGCAGACTTCGATATGCAAAGGCTTTGCAAGTGTCGAACGGGTCGTAAATTTGTTACCGCAACTGCAGGTGACTGCAATGTCGGCGTAAGCTGGGTGAATGTCAGTTTTCATGTTGGTTTCTTTCATCAATAAGCGGTGCGGCAAGGGAGTACGCACACATGAGGGCGCGGATTATCCACGAAAGACGGTCTGTGCGCAACCAAAACCTTAAATTCATCGTTTACATACAATGTTTTCATACAAACTGCACGTACAGTCATAGCGACAAACTGACTATTGTTTAATCGTTTCCATACACGATGCGCACACTTTCTGCACCAGACAAGGCGCGCAAGTTGTTGATTAACATGTCTGGCAAGCTCACTTGCCAGGCATCGCCCAAGCGCAACGGCGCACTGGCAATAAGATTGGAGTAGCAAAGCACCACCTGACATTGACCGCCGCTGCACGGCTTTAATATCTCGACCAACTCCGGAATCCGAATTGGAACCTTGATCGAACAAGTAATCTCCAGGCGTTTGGCGGACACTGCGCGAGCCGAAGCAAGATCAAATACTTCATCAGCAGTTACGCGCATGCTCCCTGAATATTCATCAAAGCTGGCCTTGCCTCTCACGACAAGTAATTCACCCTCGCGTATCCAAGTGCGACTGGCTTCGTAAAGTTCGTTGAACGCGGTCACTTCCAGTTGCCCTGTACCGTCCTCGAGTTTGATAATGGCCATGCGCCCGCGACGCGTTTGCTGAATGCGAATTTCGGCAACCATACCTGCCAATAAGACTTCTTTCCCTGCTCGCCGACCTGCACCGTTTTGAGGTGCGCTCGGTGGAGTAACTTCGTTTAAACGTGTTTTGACGAAATGTGCCAACTCATCCGCAAACTCCTGATACGGGTGCCCACCGAGGTAAAAGCCCAAGCTGATCTTTTCATTCTGCAATTGTTCACGCAAACTCCAGCGCGCAACTTTTGCCATCTGCACTGGCATGTTGGCACCCACGTCATCGCCAAATAAGCTATTTTGATTAGCCGAACGCGATTGCTGCTCGGCGCTACCGAGTGCAGTATCCAAGGTTGCCAGTAGTTGCGAGCGGTGATCGGAGATCGAATCAAATGCGCCGGCGCGAATCAATGCCTCAACGGCACGTCGATTGACGATACGGTTATCCACCCGGTGGCAGAAATCGAACAAGTTCAGGAAGGGTCCGGCTTTACGCGCTTGCACAATATTGCTGATTGCGTTTTCACCCGTGCCTTTAACCGCCCCAAGCCCATAGGCAATTGTCTTTTCGTCCACAGGGGCAAAACGATATTCCGAGCTGTTGATGTCCGGTGGCAAAACCGTGACATTTTGCTCCAGTGTATCAACGTAGAAATTGTGCACCTTGTCGGTATTATCCATATCCGACGACATGGTGGACGCCATGAACGCGGCTGGATAATGCGTTTTGAGGTAAGCTGTTTGATACGACACCAGTGCGTAAGCGGCCGAGTGGGATTTGTTGAATCCGTAGCCGGCGAACATTTCCATCAAGTCGAACAGACGCGTCGCTTTAACCAGGTCAAAGTTGAGTTTGGTCGCGCCGCCTATAAAGATATCGCGATGTTTGGCCATTTCCTCGGGATTTTTCTTCCCCATTGCCCGACGCAGCATGTCCGCGCCACCCAGTGTATAGCCACCGATGATTTGCGAAATCTGCATTACCTGCTCTTGGTATACGATCACGCCATAGGTCGGTTTGAGCGAAGATTCCAGCTCGGGGAAAAAGTATTCCGGTTTGGCTTTGCCGTGTTTACGCGCGATAAAATCTTCTACCATCCCTGATTCCAGAGGCCCCGGACGATACAGCGCCACCAGCGCGATGATGTCTTCAAACGTATCCGGTTTTAACTTCTCGATGAGCTTTTTCATGCCCTGTGACTCAAGCTGAAATACAGCACTCGTGTTGGCCCGCCTCAACAGTTCGTAGGTGGGCTTATCATCAAGCGGAATGGTCTCAATTGAAAAAGGCAAAGCATCAGGAGCAAGGCCTTTTTTCGCATGCAACACACGCACATAGCGTACCGCCCAATCAATAATTGTCAGCGTGCGCAGTCCGAGAAAGTCGAACTTAACCAGACCAACGGCTTCCACATCATCTTTGTCAAACTGGCTCACTGATTTTTTCTCGTCCCCTTCGTTGCCACCTTCGGCGCAATACAGCGGACAAAAATCAGTGAGCCGGCCCGGTGCAATCAACACACCACCGGCATGCATACCGACGTTGCGCGTCAAGTCTTCCAGTCGCTCACCCAGTTCGAGCAACTCATCTACACCTTCTTCACTGTTGATGATTGCATTAAATTCCGGTTCCATTTCGCGCGCTTTTTTCAGCGAGACAGGTTTCACACCCTCAACCGGAACCAGCTTGGAAAGTCGATCACACAGACCATAGGGAAAGTCCATTACACGCCCGACATCGCGGATCACGGCTTTGGAGGCCATCGTGCCAAATGTAGCGATCTGCGATACGCATGCTTCGCCATATTGACGTCGCACGTATTGAATCACCAGTTCGCGTCCGTCCTGACAAAAATCCACATCGAAGTCGGGCATGGACACACGTTCCGGATTGAGGAAACGCTCAAACAGCAATTCATAGCGCAGCGGATCGAGATCGGTAATGCCAAGACTATACGCCACCAGCGAACCGGCACCGGAACCCCGCCCCGGGCCGACCGGCACACCATTGGGAAACTTCGGATCGCGATACTGCTTTGCCCAGCGAATAAAGTCCGCGACGATAAGGAAGTAGCCGGGGAACCCCATCTTGATAATGGTCCCGATTTCGAATGCCAAGCGCTCGGCATATTCAGTCATCTTGCCGGCACGCACAGTCTCATCCGGGAAAAGCTGCCGCATCCGTTCCTGCAGGCCGCGTTCAGATTCAAAGCGTAAAAAATCGTCCAGAGTTTCGCCGTTCGGTGTGGGAAAATCAGGCAAGTGCGGCTTGCCCAGATTCAGAGTTAGATTGCAGCGTTTGGCAATCTCAACGCTGTTTTGCAACGCTTCAGGCAGATCGGCAAATAACACGTCCATCTCGGCTTGCGTTTTGAAATACTGTTGCGCTGTGAATGCTCGCACACGTCGCTTGTCATTAAGCACATAGCCTTCGGCAATACATACGCGCGCTTCATGTGCCTTGAAATCATCAATGACGAGAAATTGAACCGGATGCGTCGCCACCACTGGCAACGCTAGTTCACCGGCCAATTTCACCGTATCGCGCAAATGCGCTTCCTCGCGAGCAAAACCGGTACGTTGTACTTCCAAATAAAAACGTCCGGGGAAGATGCCAGCCCACTCCTGGGCCAAGATTTTGGCAGTAGCGGCATTTCCATTTAGCAATGCCATGCCCACTTCACCGAAATGCGCGCCGGACAAAGCGATCAGCCCTTCCGATTTCTCCTTGAGCCATTCTTTGCGAATCTCGGGACGACCTCGATCCTGATTCTCCAGATATGCGCGCGTAAGCAACTCGCACAGTCGCAGATAGCCGATGTTGGATTGACATAACAAAAGCACACGGAAAGGCTGATCACGCTTTGCCAAGTTTGTGACGAACACGTCGCAACCGACGATGGGTTTGATGCCTTTTCCACGCGCCTCTTTGTAGAATTTCACAAGTCCAAACACGTTGGACAAGTCGGTCAGTGCCAATGCCGGCATCGCATCATTTTTGGCAGCTGCTACAGCCTCATTGATGCGAACGATGCCATCAGCGATGGAATATTCGCTGTGCAGACGGAGGTGAATAAATGAAGGAGACGGCATTTTGATTGCGGTGGCTGATTGACTCAAATTTTACCACCTTGCCTCTGACAGAAAGACTATTCCGTCAGAATAAAAACTGAAAAAGTTATTGGATAATGATGGATTCAAACAAGACGTCAGCTACACCGTCTTTAGAGGACAGCCCGAGCGCTTTATTGGCCGCTATGCGGGTCTCGGAAATAAGTTTTTGCTTGCCTTCCGAAGATTGAACCTGCTCAGGCGTCTTGGAGCTTAACAATAGGATAATCTCATGGCGAATTGCCGGCATATACAGCTTGATTTTATCGCTAATATCCGGTTTTGCAGGTTTCAGCGTGAGCGATATTTGGATCACCTGATGCAACCCAACCAGATTAACCGTAAAAGGCTCTAACCTCTCGTAACCGCCACTGTCTCCTTCTTTTTTTTCTTCAGCATTGGCACTAATCGATACACAACACAAACCCAAAAATATAAATGCAAAACTCCTGCGCAAAATGGATCCGAATTTTTTTTGCATCATGTTTCCTTTTTTGTTTATGGCGATGAGTTCAGTAGTGCAAAGCATATATGCAGTTCATTGCAAAATAAAGTACCGAATGGAGGCTGACTTGTGTGGAACAATCGCCCGATAACTCTTGGGAAATTATAACAGGGAAAGATCTGAAATTTCCCAATTGAACCAAAATCCCGTCCTAGATGAAAATGCTAGCTGGCTTATTGAAATGTCTGGTAATTTCATCCATGACGGAAATAATCGGGAGTCTTTTATTTCCCGAGAACATCCTCAAACGCAATCTGCTTGCGCATCCTGTTAATTCTTACTACTTCTGCGTCTTAACAATGCTCATCGCGGCTGCCACCATAGCCCCCATGTCGGCCAAATTGCTTGGCAGGATTAACGTATTACCCTGCTTGGCAACATTGCCGAACGCTTCGACATATTTTTCAGCGACCTTGAGATTGACCGCATCCATGCCGCCGGGAGATTGAATCGCCAGCGCGACTTGCTGTATTGCTTGCGCGGTTGCCGAAGCGACCGCCTTGATCGCTTCCGCTTGCCCTTGAGCCGTGTTTATCGCCGCTTGTTTCTCACCTTCTGAACGCTGAATAAACGCTTCACGCTCGCCCGTGGCTATATTGATTTGCTCCTGCTTGCGGCCTTCCGAGGCAGCGATCAAAGCGCGCTTTTCGCGTTCCGCAGTGATTTGTGCCTGCATGGCGTGAAGAATTTCATTGGGCGGTGTCAGATCTTTTATTTCGTAACGCAGAACTTTGACACCCCAGCTGGTTGCAGCCTCATCCAGTGCCGAAACCACGGCACGATTAATATCGTCGCGCTCTTCAAAGGTTTTGTCCAGTTCCATTTTGCCGATTACCGAACGCAATGTGGTCTGCGCAAGTTGAGTTATCGCCATCACGTAATTGCTGGTGCCGTAGGATGCGAGGCGGGGGTCGGTGACCTGAAAATATAAAATTCCGTCCACCTGCAATTGCGTATTGTCTTTGGTAATACAGACTTGGCTTGGTACATCCAAAGGGACTTCTTTGAGCATGTGTTTGTAAGCCACACGGTCAATAAACGGTATAACGATATTGAGGCCGGGCAACAATGCCGCATGAAATTTACCCAGACGTTCTATTACCCAGGAGTTTTGCTGGGGCACCACTTTGAGCGCTTTGATAATAAATATAATGGCAGCAAAAACAATAAACAGAGCGATTTCCATTTTGTCTCCTTAATTTTGTTGCGGTTTGCGATTGGTCAAAATCAAATTTGAGCCTCGTATCGCCGTTATGTAAAGTTGAGCTTCTCGAGGCATTTCTGTTGACTCGAGCTGGGCATCCCACTCTGCGCCGCGATAAAAAACACGAGCCGATCCATTGTCATGCCACTTTAGCACCTGCACAGACTGTCCAATATCCAGGCTTGCACTTGTCTGGTGTCTGACTTGACCACTTTTCCAATAGCGCAAAACAAATACGCCCGCAATCACTGTCAGTGCGCACAGCATCAATTGCCAGATGAAACTACCGCCACGATAAGCCACGAAACCCGCTACCGCCATAGCAATAGAAACTACCAGCAAATAAAACGTGCCGGTTACCATTTCCAAACCAAGCAGAACCAATGCAAGCAAGAACCAATATATATAAATTTCCATCATTTATCCTATCAACCTAATTCCGCGGTAGCAAATTCTCCATGAGGCAGAAATATAAATTAATACTTACCATGGAATTACTTCGCCGCTATAGTTCAAAAACTTTCCAGAGTCTTGCAACGTCAGGCTTCCTATTACTCGCCTCATTCCCGTTACACTTTGCTCAACCGATATCATTGCGTTTGGTCCACCCATGTCGGTCTTGACCCAACCCGGATGCAATACCACCGCAGTTACACCACTCTGTTTCAAGTCTACTGCAAGGCTTTTCACAACCATATTGGCCGCCGCTTTAGTTGAGCGATATTGGTAATTCCCACCGCTGCCATTATCCTCGATACTGCCCATTTGACTGGTGAGCGTTGCGATAACTTTTTGCTTGCCACGTGCAATTTGTTTGGCAAATATTTCTGCCATCTTAAGCGGAGCCACGGTATTAATTTTGAATGCTGTCATCCAGTCCGCATAATTGGTGTGCCCGAAACCTCCCGTGTCAGATTTTGGATAAATTCCGGCGTTGTTTATAAGCAGGTCTATGGTTGCATCCGAGAGTGTTTGACCCAAACGCTCAATCTGAGCAAGGTCTGCTACATCCAGCGCATGAATTTTGATCAGGTCGGGATGATGCGCCGCCAACTTGTTAAGCGCATCTGCTTTCTCCGGATTGCGACAACAGGCGAAAACGTGCCAGCCATCATTTACGTATTGCCTGCAAAATTCCAGTCCGATGCCTCTATTTGCACCTGTTATCAATATTGTATTCATATTTGCCGCAATCCTTTCATTCCCACTTAAAAATATAAGCACCAATTCCAAGAATAATAATACTCATGGCAGCCAGAATCCAAACATCCGGCATAATTTGGGACAGAGTTGCCCCTTCATTCATGATTGCGCGCGTTGCTGAGATCATGTGCGTCAGCGGAAAAAGCTGTGCGACATTTTTCACCCAGGTTGCTGCTCCCTCCAAAGAAAACCATGAGCCCGACAACAGCATCATCGGCCATGTCATGACATTTAATATGCCACCGGCAAATTCTTCACTCGCGGTTCTGGAAGCGATCAACATGCCAATAGAGATCAAACTCATTGCGCCCAACGTATTGACCAGTAACAGCGCCCAATATGAACCCTGCATATTAAATTTAATGAAAAAATTACAGCCGGTATAGACAATTGTGGTGATCACCATCACCAGTAGCAAGCGAGAAATAAGTTGTGCAAACAGGAATTGGAATGCACCCAGCGGGGTCGCTTTCAAGCGTTTCAGAAAACCATTTTTACGATAGCGCACAATTACAAACCCAACACCGAAGAGGCAGGCGAACATCATGTTCATCCCCAGAATACCCGGCAAAAACCAATCAACATAACGTATCTCCGCACCTTCAACAGCCTGACGTGCAAATTGATTGCCTTCAGTGCCCCAAACGATACGTTCTAGCAAATAACCGTTGGGTGAGGTTGAATTTACCCAGTATTTCGGCGCGCCGCTGACATCGATGAACATGTCCATTTGATGGTGCTTAACTTTTTCGATGCCCTTGTTTAAATCATCGTATGGGATAAATTCGAGATGCTGCGTGGATTGCAATTTCGGTGCAACAACAAGCATCCTGTCCATGCCGCCAAAGACGCCAATTTTGTAGATATCTTTGTTACCACCCGAAAAAGTAAATGCCAGTCCAAACACCAGCAGAAATGGCATCGCGAGATTCCATGCCAAAGCAGAACGATCCCGCAAGAATTCCATATTGCGCGCATGCAGTACGGCGAGAAATTTTTTCATGGCGCGGCTTTCTTTCCGGTCACATTGATAAACAGATCTTCCAGCGTCCAGGCACGGATACGCAGTTGATCCAGATTAATATTGTGCTCGATAAGTTGTTGCAGTGTTTGGTGCAAGTGACTGGTTCTAATCTCCATATATTCACCCGTTTCGATTGCGTTGATTCCCAGTTCGCCCAGTTTTCTTCCGGCATCCGTATTCGGGATTTGCAGGACCACATCACCAAAATGCTCAGTGAGTAATTGTGTTGGTGTTCCCCGGGAAACGATGCGACCTTTGTCCATAATGGCGATCTCATCGCAAAGCGCATACGCCTCTTCCATGTAGTGAGTGGTAAGCACAATCGTTTTGTTGCGCGACTTCACGAGCTTTACCAAGTCCCAAAAATTGCGACGGGCTTGCGGGTCCAACCCGGTGGTAGGCTCATCCAGAAAGATCAGCTCGGGGTCGTTGATTAAAGCTAAAGCCAGCAACAAGCGTTGTCGCTGCCCGCCGGATAATTTACGCGTGTCGCGGCCTAAAATATCAGAAAGAGAGCATAACTCGATGATTTCGGAAACTTGCATCGTCTGTTGATAAAGACGTTCGAAAAACTTGAGCGTTTCACGCACCGTCAGAAAATCTTGTAATGCCGTATGCTGAAACTGTATCCCCACTTCTTCACGGTAGCGCACGCCCAGTGTTTCACCCTTGTAAAGAACCGTGCCACTGGTAGGTAAATTAATCCCTTCAAGTATTTCAATGGTAGTGGTCTTTCCCGCACCATTCGGTCCGAGCAAACCGAAGCAGATTCCTTTTGGAATGGAAAGATTAATGCCATCCACGGCAAGCACGCCGGGGTATTGCTTAACCAGATTAGTGGCTGTAATGATTGCAGACATATTTGAATGTAGTTAAATCAAGAATAGGGGGCAGCCAGTAAATATTAGCAGCAATTCCCATTTTACTTTACTCTGCCAGTTCTACATAAGTAGTCTGCAATTTCGGACCGCCAATTTAATCAATAAACGCGCTGTTTAAAGTGCTGGTGAATTTTGGCCTCTATTTGGTGTGGTGTCATTTTGTCGACTGTTTCAACACCCACAATAAGTCCGCCCATCCCTTCACCTTCCAGACGTTTTTTAAACTCAACCTTTGCTTCGCCCGGGCCAAAAATGAAGATAGACTTTGCGCTAGCAATGTGTTTAATGACTTTGTCGTAATATTGGTTGAGATGTGTTTGAAATTGCCTGTCGCGCTGATCGTCAGCCTTGCCGTCTTCCGACATCGAGAAACGAACATGTTTTTCAAGTCCTGATTTAATATCCTCTGCTTCTTCATTGGCAAATACGACGAATGCTTCTCTATGGTCTATCCACAAGCCTACTTGATTGTTCATGGTTGCTCACTTTGTTTTGATCTTGAATGGAATGGATTGGTTTCATAGCTGCCACAAATATCCGACACGAACACAATCCTGAATGGCTAACCGTTAGTGATCTGTTAGCTGAAGATGACTATAAGATGGCATCGCTGCCTAATCTGTGTGTCAGTCCACACAGATTAATGCAATTTTTTTAAATCAAGTTTGCGCAATTGGGGAGCCCAATAAGCTGTCGCTGATACGACCGCCAGTGTCATGGTGCCACCGAAAATAACAGACGGTATCAAACCCATCAGACGTGCAGCCACACCGGATTCAAATGCACCCAATTCGTTGGATGAACCGATAAATATCCCGTTGATAGACGCAACGCGGCCGCGCATTGAGTCTGGTGTTGACAACTGCATGATGGTAGTTCGCATCACCACTGACACCCCATCGCAAATGCCGGATAACATCAGTAGCGCCGCCGCAAACCAGAAATAGGTGCATAGTGCGAATGAAATGATACACAGACCAAATCCGGCCACTGCTGCGAGCAACCAGCGCCCTGCATGTTTACTGACGGGATATCTGGCGAGAAAGATTCCCATCATAATCGCTCCGACTGCAGGAGCGGCACGCAAAATACCGAGTCCCTCGGGACCATAGTGAAACACATCATGTACAAATGCGGGCAACATCGCGACCGCACCTCCAAACAAAACTGCAAACATATCCAGCGCCTGAGCGCCGAGAATAATTTGATGACCAAAGACAAAACGTAATCCTTCACCGATACTGGTAAATATTGGTGCAGATTTTGCCGGAGGGGGTTCTGTGACATGCAATGACCACAAGGTGATCGCCGCACTGATTGCGAGAACGGCTGCAACAGCATAGGCGACTGTCAGATTAGCCCATCCCACCAATAACCCACCCATGGCAGGGCCGACCACTAATCCAAATTGAAAAAACGAACTACCAACACCCGCCGCACGAGCATACTGATCACGCGGCAGTACCAGGGCAAACAACGAATTGTAAGAAGGACCGATAAAGGCACGCGCCACTCCACCGCAAGCAATCGAACCATAAATCCACAATGAAGGGTTTTCGGGCACGATCAGCGTAGTGATTACCAGCACCAGTGCATTCAAACCGGTTAGCAGCCCAGCCAGCACACCAAACTTGCGACGGGAATGATGATCAATCGCATATCCGGCGAATAGTGCGCAGGCAAAATACGGGATCACCTCAGCCAAGCCAATCAAACCAAGTGCAAATGTATCGTGGGTCAACTCATAAATATGCCAGCCCACGACAACAACGATAATCTGATAGGCAAGAACTATCTGTACTCGAAAACCCAGTAACTTTAGAAAATTGCGATTGCTCAATAAGTTATTCGAAAAGGCGGACGAAGATAATTGCATAAGATTCCGATCATGCGACTTGCTTCGCCCACCTCAAACTATTATTTCAGTGAAGCGTAATTTGCCGGAATCCAGATATAGCCATCATTGTTGGAACGCAAGTGTCCTATTCCCGGAAAGGAAATATGCGCTCCGGCTACCCAATAGCCTTGTTTGGCTGCATCGGCAAAGGCTTTTTTACGCTCTATTGCTGCCAATTTTGAATCCGTATCGAACCCAATCACTACGGATGGCTCGGGAAACTGTACCGAAGCAACGTGCATCAGGTCTCCCCACAGCACCAGCTTTTGCCCTTTGCTTTCGATGACATAAGTTGTATGTCCAACCGTATGTCCATAAGCTGCAGTGGCCTTGATTCCTGGAGTGAGTTCAGTATCCCCTTTAAACAAGTTGAGTTTTCCTGCTTTAACATAGGGATTGAGCGATACCATTGCACCTTGGAAGAAACCTTTAGCCTCATTGGGAGCCTTGTCCAAATTGGCCTGACTTAACCAAAACTCAGCATCATTCTGATCAGCGCGCACGATTGCATTTGGAAATGCCAGCTTGTCACCATTCATCAACCCACCAACGTGATCGACGTGCATATGGGTAATGTAAACTTCGTCCACTTGTTCCGGTTGATAGCCGGAAGCCTTCAGATTGTTAATCAAATTGCCAAGCGTCGGGGTAAACAATTTAGCAGCGCCTGTATCGACCAAAATGAGCTTTGTGCCAGTGTTGATCAAATAACCGTTGACGGATTCTTCAACGGGATCATTAAGGAAGTTTTGAGAAAGCGCTGCATCCACTTTCTCCACAGTAGTATTCCCAAGCAACTTGCCTGCGGGAAGATTAAAAGTGCCATCCGAAAGCGCAGTTATTTCAAAGTCACCTAACATCATGCGGTAATAGCCTGGCGCTTGAGTCTTAACTTGAGGAGCACTGGCAGAGGCAATCGGTGCAAATGGTAATGCAACGGCAAGTGTTACCCAAAAAGTTAAGCGTTGATAGAACTTCATTTGGAACTCCTTTCTTCAAAATTGGATAAAGCAAATTAGTTAAATTGGCCACTACTTGACCATGAACAAAACAGAAAACTTGCCGTTTCGGAAGTTCAGATAATAAACCGGATCGTACTGATATGGTTGATGAATTGCGCCCGCAATAACCCTTTTGCAAACGTTATTTAACAGTCGTTATTTCAATTAATTGGTATGGACGCAATTCAAGTCACTCGCACTTCGGGGCTTCTTCATAGCCCCCGAAGTCAGTTTTCACTGCTGATAGCCAAAAATAATTAGCCCCAATCCCCGCCGCCTGAACCGCTATCGGCAACGTTTGAACTGTCACTCCATGAAGAGCTATCGGCAATACCAAAATCTGAGCCACCCATATTGCCAGAGGAGTTGCCCCATGAGTCTGCTACAGGTGCCACACTGCCCGTTGAATTATTTCCACCATCCATGAAGTGATGCGCCAGTGCTTCACCAGCTACCATGCCGACGCCCACTGCCGCTCCGGTTGCAAGCCCGCCCATAATTCCACTTCCCATCCCGCCACCCATTTGCCCCATGGGTGCCATGCCCCCCATTCCGCCGCCATAAGGTTGCATGGGCATGGGCGAACCATTTTGCACACCCGGTTGAAAGTTGCCGGGATAAGCTGGTGCGTTACGTGCTGCTATTGCTCTCATGATCAAAGTAATGATCACAATTGCGCCAATACCGAGCAGTATCAAACCCCACGGAAAGCTGCTGCTCTGTTCATTTTGATAGCTGCTCACTGGCGACTGGGATACGCGGTGATTTGAGTAAATCAACGCTTTGAGTTCCTGCACTGCTTGCGGCTTGGCAAAAGACAAATCGGGCTTCAACCGTTCTGCATTCTTCAGCTCTTCCTCAGCGTGACTCATCTGACCTTGTTTGGCCAATAACTCGGCTTCCACAAAATGCGCCTTGGCACTGTTAGGATGATCTTTAAGAACTTTGTCCATCATCCGTTGCGCCTCGTCCATTTTACCTGCATGGGCGGCTTGGTAGACCTGATCCAAGGTGGGCGAATCATCTGCAAAGGCCGCAACGTTGAAAAACGACACTGCAGACAAGAATATAAAACTATAGGTTATGTTTTTTAGCATTTAAATCCTCCATTAAACGTTTTCGGTAAATATGGCCGTTTTCGCAATATACAAGGGTAACGTTACAGTTTTCTTGTTAGCTCCTTAAATAACGGGGATAAGACAGTGTTCCCGCCTTAAAGGTTCAATTGTAAACAAGGGAAGATGCAGAGGGAATTTCTCTCGCCGGTTCAGCATACTGCCTCTACAATGCCAACATGGAACAGCCTACACTGAAAATCATCGAAAATATTGCGGAAATACCGGCAGCCAACTGGGATGTGCTTGCCGGAGTCAGTCCCATCCTATCCCATGCTTTTTTTTACGCTTTACAAGAAAGCGAGTGCGCAACGCCCAAATTCGGGTGGAAAGCGCAATTTCTCACCTTGTGGAAGGAAGATAAACTGGTCGGTGCGATGCCGCTTTATTTGAAGATGAATTCCTTTGGCGAGCATGTATTCGATTTCGCCTGGGCAGATGCGTACTACCGGCACGGTCTGCCCTATTACCCCAAACTGCTTTGCGCCATTCCCTTTACACCTGTGACCGGGCAGCGTTTGTTGGCAGACTCAGATGAAGTGCGTCAGTTATTGCTACAGCATGCCATGGAATTTGCAAAAGATGCCGGCGTATCTTCCTTGCATTGCTTATTTCTGAGTGACGCTGATGCCGCATTAGCAGAAGCCAACGGGATGATGCTGCGTCAGGATGTTCAATTCCATTGGAAAAATGAAGGCTATCGCGATTTTGACGAATTCCTGGCCACGCTTAGTCGCGATAAGCGAAAGCGTATCAAACAGGAGCGGCGCAGAGTCAATGAGGCAGGTATAGAACTGCAATGTATCACCGGAGAAAACGCCACTATTGAACAGTGGGCTTTCTTTGCCTCCTGTTATCTGCATACGCTGCAACTGCACCACTCGCCACACCAGCTGAATGAAGATTTTTTTCAGCGCATCGGTGCCGCATTGCCGAAAAATACTTTGCTGGTCATCGCGAAAAGGAATGGGCAGCCCATCGCAAGCGCGCTCAATTATTTAACCGCGGATGCTTTGTACGGGCGCTCGTGGGGCACTTTCGAATTCCACTCGGGGTTGCATTTTGAGACTTGTTATTATCAGGCAATCGAATTTTGCATCGCCCATAACATCAAAACATTTGAAGGCGGCGCACAAGGAGAACATAAGTTAGCACGCGGATTTCTACCTGTAACCACGCGCTCTGCTCACTGGTTGGCACATCCCCAGTTTGCCTTAGCAGTTGAAAATTATTTAAAGCAGGAAACAGATGCCATTTCAGAATATGTTGACCAGCTCAATGAGAGAAGCCCGTTTAAAAACAATTGCTAATTTAAATCTTCTTAGCACGCTCAAAACGGCCTTTGAAAGCTCCAGAAATAACAGGTTGCCGAAACTATTTCTTTCCACACGCCGATTTCCACATTATTTCAGCAATTGAGCCCGGAGCAACCGGCGTCCATTGCCATTTGTCCGCATCCGCATAAGTATGAACTATATCTCCTGCCCCCATATTCTTTGAATAAAGGTCAAGACTAATCTTGCGAATTTTCACCTCGCTGCAATCATATTGCTGCAGGCCTTTTGCCGACAAAAATGACTTTCCCTCTTGTTCTTTACAAACCTTTTTAAGTTCATATCCCTTTCAGCTAAAACTATTTTTCCTTCCTCTAATTTTCCATAGTCAAGCACATCATTAATAAGACTTAGCAAATTCTCAGAAGAAATCTTCATTACATTTAAAAGCTCCTTTTGTGAGGGCAGGGGATCTTGATAATGTAAAAGATTATTTGTGCCAATTATTGCATTTAATGGAGTACGAATTTCATGACTCATTATGGAGAGAAATTCACTTTTTGCTTTCGAGGCTTTTTCTGCTGTTTCTTTTGCTAAAATTAATTCCGCTTCTAATTGTTTCGTTTTTTTAATCTGAACTTCAAGGAAACTTATGATATTTATTAAGTCCTCATCTTTCTCGTTAAA
>CAIWKC010000003.1 GCA_903913145.1 uncultured Gallionellaceae bacterium
GCCGCTTCCGGTAGGCCCTGTCACCAGCACCATGCCATAAGGTTCATTGGAAAGTCGACGGATAAATGCCATGGATTTTGCATCGAAACCCAGGTGATCCAATCGCAAGCCTTTCATCTGATCGGATAATGCGCGCTTATCCAAAACCCGCAGTACGGCACACTCTCCAAAAACACTGGGCATGATAGAAACACGCAGATCCACTTCATGCCGCTGCACAGACACTTTAAAACGACCATCCTGTGGGGTGCGCCTCTCGGTAATATCCAAGCCTGAAATTACTTTAATACGTGAAATGACCTGTTCAGCCAGTTCCATCCCCTCTAGAACACTGACTGCCACCAGCACGCCATCAATACGATATTTAATCGCCAGTCCGCTAGGGGTGGTTTCCAGATGGATATCACTTGCCTCCGCTTTCAACGCATCATAAACCGTCGAGTGAACAAGCTTGACAATAACGCTGGATTCTTCACTGATCGTCTTAAAAGACAAGTCTTCAACATCATCATCGCCTTCAGCACTTGATTCATCAACAACGTCCTGCATGCTGTCCATGGCGACAAGCGTTTTCTCGTGGTGTGCCAGATAAGCAGCCACATCGGCACGGTGCGCCAATCCCCAGGTGAAACCGGCAACAATGTGTTGCTCAAGCCACGTCTGCGCTTCCAGATTAAAGGGGTCGCTTAAAACCACCGTAAGCTCGTCGTTGTCGCCTCTAAGCGCGATACACACCCACTCTGCAGATTTTGAAAAAGAAAGAACTTCGAATGCCGTCGTAAACTGGTTGATGCCTTCCATGGTAAACACAGGATAGTGCAACAAGTTGCCCAAAGCGGCCATGAAGTCTTTGGGATTAAGACCAGACTGATCTTCCAGAACCTCGGCAATACTCCGCTTTGTCTGAGCGGCCATTGCACGCGCATCGCGCATCTGCTTGGGCGAAAATATGATGTGCTCAACTTTTTTTGCAGTAGCGGTATCGGTACTCACTTGAGACTCCCTGCCAATTCAAAGATCGGAAAATACATTAGCACAACAATAACGCCTACCAGCAATCCCACAAAGACCATCAACAAAGGCTCGAATAGTTTAACGAATCTTTCGATCCAGCGCACGGTTTCTTCTTCGTAAAAAAGAGCGATACGTTCCATCATCTCTCCCATCTGGCCGGTACGCTCCCCCACTCTCAGCAACTTTAAACCCAAGGGGGTGGCAAGATTATATTTTTCCATTGCAGTTGAAATGGAAATTCCTTCCTGAATGCTCAAAGATGCATTTTTCAGACTCTCTTTCCTTCCTTCCTGCAACAATCCTGAAACCAGCTTGAGCGCCACAAGAATCGGCATCCCGCCTTGCAGCAACATTCCCAGGGAACGATAAAATCGAGCCATTTCGTAGAGCTTCATTCGTTCTCCAATTGCCGGCAATTCCCACAATTTCTGTTTCATCCACACCTGACTTGTGGGTTGCAAAAAAGCCACGACCAAAACCGTTGGCACGATAACAACAACGCCCAATACCGCTTTTGAATGCGCATCCAGAAATTGACCCCACTTCATCAGCATACGCGACATGAAGGGCAAATCCCCTCCCATATCTTCGTAAATATGGCTAAAACTAGGAACGACAAACAACATCAGGAACATGATCACCAGCCCGCCGACGACGAACAAAAGAACCGGGTAAATTGAAGAAGTCACAATCTTCTTTTTGATCCCTTCCATCTGCGACTCATAAGTTACATAGCGGGATAATACCTCTGCCAGCGAGCCTGTTTTTTCACTTGAACGCACAGTCGCCACATACAGAGCCGGAAAATCGTTGGGCAATTGCTCAAGTGAATAGGATAAATTATGGCCCTCATAAAGGTGCCCGATAACCTCGGTTAAGGTTTTCTTCACTTGCGGCTGATCTTCTTTTTCGGTCAAGGTTTCAAGAACTTCAATCAACGACAAACCTGACTCAAGCAAGGCGATCAATTCCTGGCTAAATAGGACCAGAGGGAATTTATGTTTTCCAACGAGATTTTTGAAAGCCCACTGTTGCTTGACCTTCGTGGAAATGACTGAGTATCCGCGCTGTTCGGCTTGGGTCACTGCTTCTTCAGCATCGATGGCATCCAACGTAAGCGTCGTAATCCCCTCGCTGCCGCGCAGTGCCTTCAACTCAAACTGCATAAAGACCCCTTTTATAATTGTTCATCTGATGACAATTAATCTAAAACTTATAATAAAAATGCTACCACCAGTTTATATTTAGTTCCGTGGCAAACTACATTGCACCTCTCCCCGAGAGAGAGGGACTTATTCGGCGCTCGTTTGTATTCAACTACCAGTTCGTAATATCGGCGTTTTCCGCATCCCCACCCGGACGCCCATCCTTACCGTAAGAAATCAGGTCGTAATCGCCATGCGTTCCGGGCGCTTTGTAAACATAAGGATTTCCCCAAGGGTCTACAGGAACACTTTTTGTCAAATACGGGCCATCCCACTTTGGCACATTAATCGGTTTGGCAATCAATATTGCAAGACCTTCTTCAGTAGTCGGATAACGCCCGATATCCAGACGAAATTGATCAATCGCCTTTCCCAGTGCATCAATCTGGGCCTTGGCTGCCTTAACTTCGGACTTGCCAATCTGGGAAAAATACTTCGGTCCGACGTATCCGGCAAGCAGACCGATAATAACCATCACCACGAGTAACTCAAGCAGAGTAAATCCTCTGGCGCAACGAAACTTAGGGAGAGCAGCCTTATAACTTAATGAGAGATTTAACATATCATATTATCCAGTTCGTAATAAATTTTCAACGAGCGCCACTAGTGCATTTTTTGTTCAGGATTCAATTTGTCGTATTCCGTGATAATTTGTGTCGCCTCGGCAAGTCCGTCAATTCGTGTCCATTGAGTGTCAGCACCCTTGGCTTTCAAAAAAGTGACCGGCTTGTGATTCATTTTTTCACCGGCAAACACACCAAATGCTTTTTGCACTGTCAAACTATTTTCCAGTGTTCCAGTGAGCAATGTCCACTGTGGGCCCGCTTTAAACTTTTCTGAATAGGCCTTAAGTTTCGCGGGAGTATCATTTTCAGGATCGATCGAGATAGATACTATGCGCGCATCTTTTCTGCCCGACCCAAGTTGTTCTTGTACTTGCTGAAAGGTCGCAGACATGACAGGACAAATTGTTGTACACGTTGTAAATATAAAATTCAGAATAACCGGTGAACGCTCATTGACCAAATCACGTAGTGCTACGCTTTTCCCATTCACATCTATCAATTTAACGTCGGGTACTGTGTAAGTCATTCCGATAGTGCTGTATTTACCTCTTTGCGACACCTGTTGCTGATGCATAGAATGATCCATATGGTCCATGTGTTCCATATGCTCCATCCCTTGCATGTCGTGCATATCATGCATCGAATGCTCAGGCTGGTCTTCAGCCTTAACCTCTGAAATTGCCGGCACAGAAAACACAAGCATACCAATCGCAATCGCGCCGACAACATTGCGCCACGTATTGCCTGATATTATGAATGGGTTATTAAATTTTGAAATTGTGCGGGTTAACATCATCTCTCCGTTTGCCTGATATAAAATTTAACTTAATTTGCACTGAGTCCCGATTTTAAATCAAAAATATTGCGTTCGTCTGCACAAGTCTTAGCCAAACCGGATTATGGAACAATCCAGCCACTTTCGTCGATTAACTTTTCACCCTTCAATCCCGAAAACCCAAGGATATAGCCACCTTTGGAGGCGAACCGCTGTCCCGGCCCCAGGCTCAAATTAGGGTACATTGTTGTTCCAAAGCTTTTATCGCTAGCCTTAACCTGTTTGGGTATGTTTATTCTGACATCTTCAGCAGCAGTAAACTGACCATGCTTATAGATTAAATCATTTCCCTTGCCCAAGAAAAGCCGGTCTCTGGTTTCTTGCTCGGCCTTGCTCCCTTCCCGTTTATTGATCATGGTTTCAGCGCGTTCAATCAAATAATCCCGATACAAGTTGTCCAGCATTTCAGAAATAGTATCTGTCAAATAATTAAATGAAAAGAAAACCTCGGACTGCATCGCTTCATTGATGATGGGTTGCTTGATCAAATTCATCCAAACATGAAAATAATTCAAATTGGCCGCACGTTTTTCAGGCAATTCATATAAATAAATCAAATGTGATTTTTTCTTCCATTTGACTGAAAGTGCTTCATATCCGGATTTAGCCAGTGTTCCAGAAAAATAATTTTTAACACCGGGCAAAGGTTTAGCATTTGCCAATTCTGCCAACTCTGTTTTAGGCAGCCAGAACATCACCACATCACCCGAATTAATTTTCGTCATCACTTTGTGTAGTGCATCCGCTAGCGGCGTACCGCTATCCAAAGCGCGATTTTCAACTTTGATGCTCGTGCCTTCAAGTCCATGCGCCAATTCTTGTGATGCCGCCTGCCCCACGACATCGTCACGATAAATCTGAATAAGTCGCTTCGGCTTCGCTTTGCCTTCTATCAAATGACGTGACAGTACATCTGCCTCCAACAATACCCCTGCAGAAAAATAAAGTGCATAAGTCGATTGGTTTTTGGGGGGCAGATCGACTGAAGGAAGCCAGCACGGAACATGCTCACGGTTACAAAAATCGTCAACTGGTTGCCAAGTTGAATTTGATAAACCGGAAACCAGTGCAAAAACCGGCTGCTTGCGATAATACTCAGCCAGTTGTTCACCCCAGGTTTCCGGCGCGCCTTTTAATTCCCATATATCCAAATCCCAATTGCGTTCGGTACCCAGGATCATTTCAGCAGCAGAAGTCATATGGTGACGGCCATGCGCTCTAAAACCGGTTTCCGTGCTGCCGTTTTTTTGATGGCCTATGGTCTTGACCATATCGATCATTACTTGCCGTTCGGCAGGGTCAACATCGGGCGCTATAACCGTGGCAAAGCGAATCCTCTCGGCAGTCACACCCGGGCTCCATTCAGCTGACAACTTATTAAGATAGGCGGTAAGCAATTTTAAATCAGTCGCACTTAAATCATATCGTGGCATAGCAACTGTCATTTCGCGGCCGCTATTATTCTTGCCATGATTAATCGCCTCGGCAAGTGTCGTCTCGTTGTAGGGGTCGTGAACCTGATTTAGCAACTTGCTGACACGCGGATCCATTACCGCAAATCGCTTGTCCTTGCGAGTCGCATACAAATAATTGCCGGTAATCGGCGGGACAATAATATCGCCTTCAACTTGCCCCATACCACTTGGACGGTGACAAGTAACACAGGCTGCGGTAGCACCTGAAATCGTTCTATTGCCATAGCGTGTACCCGTTAGAGGTTCGCCTGAGGGCAGCACCCCGTCGACATAAATTTTTCGACCCAACTCCAGTTCATTAGCTGTGCCGGTAACAAGCGCTTCCTGAGCAAATACTTTGATAGGGGAAACAAAGTTGAGAGTAGTTCCCAACAAAACGAGGGCTGCAAATCTAAATGCTGAAATTTTGACCTCCTCGGGCGGCTGCAACCCAAGACTTTGAATAGCTAATTTCGTAAAAGCGTACATAGCGTCAGTGAACCGACTCTATGACATTATTTGTTCATTACGTTTTAAATATTTCGAGATAACGCTTAGTCAATCAATCAAAACTTGAAAAGTTTAAAGGTTGCCAACCCAATCAGATGAACTGGCAACCGCAGTCGCAAAACATTGTCCGATTATTTAATTCCAACTACTTCCATCTGATAAATCACCACCGCATTTGGTCCTACTCCACGGTTTCCCTGGGCGCCGTAAGCTAAAGAAGGCGGTATCACGATTTCCCACTTTGAACCGGATGGCATCAATTTCACCGCTTCTTTCAGA
>CAIWKC010000004.1 GCA_903913145.1 uncultured Gallionellaceae bacterium
CGTCCAGTCTCTCATCGGAACCATCTTGCCCAATAACTTCTGCCATCGCGCATCTCCGTCAGTGCAATAGCGCAAGTATCAGCCAATTGCTTCGGAAGTGCAAATATTAAGTTAGCGCTTATGCGCGCAGGCGGGAATCCAGATGGTTGAATAATCTCCGCGCAGCGGGACAATACTTTGGCTTTGTCCGCTGCGCGGGATATTTGTTCTTGCTGGATTCCCGCCTGCGCGGGAATGACGGGCCTAATGGAAGGTCTGGGTTTAAGAAATACTGGATTCCTACGCGCGGATGACGGATGTTTTATAATCATCTATTCTGAAAATACTTCCCGAAATATTAATGACTAAACGTTACGATTTAATCGTCTTTGACTGGGACGGTACGGTGATGGATTCAACCGCGATCATCGCGGGTTCGATTCAAGCCGCTTGTCGGGATATGAATTTGCCCGTGCCAAGCGACGAAGCCGCACGCTACGTGATCGGCATGGGCTTGGTGGAAGCCTTGCGCCACGCAGTGCCGGAGGCAACCGAGACTATGTATGAACCGCTTGCCGCTCGTTATCGACACCATTTTCTTTCACAGGATGCAGCCATTCCCCTATTTGATGGCGCACGTGAAACGATCATTGAGTTGTATGAAAGCGGGTATTGGTTGGCTGTCGCTACCGGCAAGAATCGCAATGGCCTGAATCGTGTACTGGAATCCAGCGAAATGGGTAAATATTTCCATGCAACTCGCACAGCAGACCAGACTTTTTCAAAACCTCATCCGGCAATGTTACTTGAAATAATGGAAGAATTAGGCTTGACCGCAGATCGGGTGTTGATGGTGGGCGATACCACCCACGATTTGCAAATGGCACTTAATGCGAATGTGGATGTCGTAGGTGTGACGCATGGCGCACATCCGGCAGGTCAACTAAGTGAATTAAAGCCCCTTGCGCTGGTAAGTGATTTTCATGAATTGCGTGCTTGGTTCAAAACACATGCCTGATATACTCAACTATCAATGCAAAATAAATTTTAGGAAATAACATGTCTGAGCAAAATAATTGGGAACGCAGTGTGCTGGAAAAACTGGCACTTTCTTCAATTCAGGAACAAAAGCGTTCGCGTCGCTGGAGTATCCTTTTCAAAATACTTACATTTGCATATTTATTTATCGTACTGTTTCTTTTTATGGGATGGTTCAATAAATCTGACGGGGGTTTGTCGGGTGGCAAACATACTGCGTTGATCGAACTGCGTGGCGTGATCTCTGCGGATAGTGCTGCAAATGCCGACAATCTCATCAGTAGTTTGCAAGAAGCTTTCAAGGATAAGAATACCCAAGGGGTTATATTGCGCATAAATAGCCCAGGAGGTAGTCCGGTGCAGGCTGGTTACGTCAATGACGAGATACGCCGACTCCGTGCATTACATCCAACCATTCCCCTCTATGTGGTGGTGGAAGATATGTGTGCTTCCGGTGGCTACTACATCGCGGCGGCAGCTGACAAAATATATGTAAATAAAGCAAGCATAGTGGGTTCTATTGGCGTGTTAATGGACGGTTTTGGCTTTACCGGCACGATGGAAAAATTAGGTATTGAGCGTCGCTTGATGACCGCAGGCGAGAACAAAGGATTTATGGATCCATTCTCACCACGCAACCCCAAACATGAAGAATTTACCAAAAAAATGTTGGCTGAAATTCACCAGCAATTTATCGACGTGGTCAAACAAGGTCGCGGCAAGCGTTTGAAAGAAACGCCGGAGATGTTCAGCGGTTTGTTTTGGTCTGGCGATCAGAGTATTAAAATGGGACTGGCCGATGAGATCGGTACTGTCGACTCTGTGGCACGGGATGTAATAAAAGCTGAAGATATCGTTGACTTTACGACGCATGAAGGCATTGCGGATCGCTTGGCGAAAAAATTTGGTGCTGGCGTGGCAAGCGCATTTCCGGGATTTGGCGCGCAGGTTGGTGGACTTACTTTGCGGTGACTCAAACAACTCACAATTATTTAATATTTCCAAGAGTGCGAAATGCTTAAACTGTCTCTGAAATACTTTTTTAAGTCAGCATTGCTGTTAACCTGTTTAATGATGTTATTTTCATTGACGGCACAAGCGCGAACACCACTCACGCAAGGACTTAGAGAAGCAATGGCGATGATGAAAGCGGAAACTGAAAAACTGGGTGAACCAAAGCTGGATGGTGAGACTTTATATTTTGGCAATACCAAGATCAATGGAGACTTTACACTTGTTGATGCTGTGAAAAATAAGCATGGCGGGACTGCAACTTTTTTTATCAAGAAAAGTGATACGTTCGTACGAGTGAGCACGAATGTAATGAAGGACGGGAACCGGGCAGTAGGAACAATTCTTGATCCTCAGGGACCTGCTATTGCTGAAATCAAACAAGGTAAAGCTTATTTTGGGATTGCAGATGTTCTGGGTAATATTTATGACACTGGCTATGAGCCGATTAGAAATTCCAAAAATGAAATTATTGGTATTTATTATGTTGGGCAACCTCTGTTTGCAGGCAAAATAAATGCACAGCCCAAGTAGTGACCCTGGTTTAAAATTATTTTTAATTTTAAGTACAGATTCTGAAATATAAAGGTCTGGATTGGTTTTTGATTAC
>CAIWKC010000005.1 GCA_903913145.1 uncultured Gallionellaceae bacterium
GGTTGAAGATTGATGAAAAACTTGTCATCAATACTCCTCAGCGTTACTTTGCTTACTCTGCCCTGTTCATCTATTGCCATCTCTCCGTTGAAAAGTGGGAGCGCAATATCCGAGCCTGAAATCTTAATGTCTTTTATCATCAATCGAGATACTTGATATCCCGAATTAGCACCAATTTCTTGCAACCAAACCAACTCTTTTTCGAGGGCAGGACCATCCAAAGTGACATCTTGCAATTCAACATTCTGAATTTTACGAACCGGAGAGAACAGCGAAAAAGGGTTAAATAGTAACGAAACGTTACCTATCTTTAATTCTTCTGCCGAACCTATAGTCATTTTTTCCAATTGAAGTTTTGGAAAAGGAAATGTCTCGGCATGCAATGCACCAATGTGAACTGGCTGTTTAAATTGGACAGCCAATTTCTTTTCGATTGGAACTATATAGTCATTTAAATTTAAAATATTAGGGAGCATCCAAATCGATACTATAATCAGGACGAACAGACCCGCCAGAATTTTTCCGACAGGCAAGGCTATGCGTGGCTTCCTGACAAAATGATGTTGCTCGGCTTTGGCATGGCTTGCTTGAGCGGATCTTGAGGCTTCGCTCCTTGCCAGTTCATTGGCGCGATGCTCAGCCTCTGACCAAGCCTTGGCTTGATCATCTGCTAATTTTTTCGACTCCATTTGCTCTTTTTGAAGGGCCGCTTCTTGATCAGCTATCTTTCGCTCCAACTGTATTCGCTCAGCTTCGAGACGTACTTCGTGCATTTTTCGATCAAATTCTGCTTCCTTTACGACCGATTTCTGTTGTTCAGTCGAAAAACTTAATGCAGCCTCATTAATGAGCGCAACGTCTTGTTCTGCTTTTAATTTACCTGCATCCCGTTCTTGCTTTGCTCGTAATTCTGCCAGCTCCCTCGCCTTGGCTTCTGCTTTAGCCTGAGCCGCTTCCATCTCGGCCCTAATCCTTATGGCATCCTGTTCTGCCTTTAGCCTAGCTGCCTCTTGTCTTGCGCGTTCTTCAGCCAGCACTCTTGCTTCTTCTTCCGCTTTGGCTTTTAAAGCATCTTGTTCTGCTTTAAGTCTTGCAGACTCTTGCCTGATTCGCTCCTCTGCAAGCGCCTTTGCTTCAGCTTCCGCTTTGGCCTTAGCAGCCTCAAACTCAGCCTTTAACCTGGCTGCATCTTGCTCCGCTTTAAGATGTGCAGCTGCTTGTCTGGCGCGTTCATCCGCAAGCGCTTTAGCCTCAGCTGCCACTTTAGCTCTGATAGCATCCTTTTCTGCTTTCTGACGTGCCTCTTCTTGAAGTGCTCGTTCTGCCGCCAAGGCCTTGGCATCAGCTTCAACTTTTGCCTTTGAAGCTTCTATTTCTGCTTTCAATCTGGCGGTTTCTTGAGCTACCTTTAGTCGGGCGGCATCTTGTTTTGCGCGCTCTTCTGCCATCGCTCTGGCTTCGGCTTCAGCCTTAGCCTTGGTTGCCTCTTTCAGCGCCTTAAGTCGAGCGACCTCTTGCCTGGCCCTTTCTTCCGCCAAAGCCTTTGCCTCAGCAGCAGCCTTCGCCTTCGACGCTTCCAGTTCAGCGGTTAGTCTTGCAGTTTCTTGCTCAATTTGTTTTCTCGCTTCCTCCTGCCTGACGCGTTCTGCTGCCAAAGCTTTGGCTTCAGCTTCGGCTTTTGCCTTCGCAGCTTCCAATTCAGATTTTATTCTCGCGGCTTCTTTTATTACTTTGATCCGGCTTTCCTCGGCTTCTTGCCGAGCTCTTTCAGCTGCAAAAGCTTTTGCTTCTGCTTCTGCTCTTTCTGTTGCGAGTTGCTGCTCTGCTTTAATACGCGCGGCTTCTTGTTCTGCAACGTGCCTAGTCTGAGCTTCAATTTCATTCTTTAATCGTTCCTCTTCCAAAGCACGTGCTTCCGCTTCAGCTTTGGATTTTAATACTTGCTGCTCAATCTGAATTCGAACTGCTTCCTCAGCTGCTAATCTAGCTGCTTCAGCCTCCTGTCTAGCGCGTTCTTGAGCCTGTTCCCGGGCATTTGCTTCAGCTTTTTCTCGTACAAGCTCCTGCTCTGCTCTTAATCTTTCAGCTTCTTGCTCGGCTTTGATTCGCGCTGACTCAGCTTCTGCTTTGGCTTTTTCTGCAGCTTCAAATTGCAACTTGGCTTGAGCATTTGCTTGTTCAGCTTTTAAGCGTGCTTCAGTTTCGATTTTTGCCTTTGCTTCGGCTTGTGCTCTAACTAATGCCTCTTGTTCGGCACGAGCAATTTCCGCAGCTCGCGCGAGTTCCTCATCAGCTTCTTTTTTGGTATTAACATGTGCAGCAACATTTTCAAGTTGATTGTTTTTAGCACTTACAGCACTTTTTTGAGCTGGTGTACTTGCCTGCGCTGTGAAATCCAGTTCGCCATCCGCTTCCTGATTAACTTTTTTAGGAACAGCAATTTGCGCCTCGGCAAAAGGTTTGGCGTTGTCACGAATATAGCCTTGGGTAATGAGTTCTTCGAAAACTTTGGGCAAAACGCTTCTCAAGCTCGGAGCCGAGCGTTTCGAAATCTCATCAAAAGTAGAGGTATCATCAACCAAAAATATGGCGCGCTTGAGATCACCGGACAGACTTCCGCCGTTGTCCTTGACCGCGCTTTCGCCCTTTGTGGTTTTTACAAAAACAGTTTTCTTATCCATAAACCTATAAAATTTTATTTAGCCTTGAATTAGCGCTATTTAATTTGCTTATGCTACCAGTTTTTCAATAGAAGTTGCACTCCGTTATTTATATTGCGCAGCCTTTCTCGCATCGTTTTTGAATTATTTTTATTTGAAGTTGTGTCAGGAGCCGATCTCTTGTTATTGTTTTAATTCCGGCGCAACAGCAGCTTTGGCCTGTATTCTTTTAACAATTTCATTTCGAATTTCCTGAAATTGCTCTCTGGTTTCGTGTTCGATAAAAACTCTGCCCGCTATTGGTGGAAGCCATACTCCGGGTATTGATTCAGTGTGGAACTGAATCCGGGTTTGCCCTCCTGATTCTATCAATTCCGTAGTCCCTT
Source organism: uncultured Gallionellaceae bacterium (assembly GCA_903913145.1). Taxonomy (GTDB): domain Bacteria; phylum Pseudomonadota; class Gammaproteobacteria; order Burkholderiales; family Gallionellaceae; genus PALSA-1006. The sequence goes on from CAIWKC010000005.1 coordinate 3,047, forward strand.
CCATCTTGGTCATATTGCCTTTGATCATATGTGACTGAATTTTATCGAATGGGGTCAATTTAATTTCGCGAGTTGATTCAAATGGAAAATTGATCGGGCCATATTTTGCTGCCCCTTTCTGATATACATTCAAGGTATCACCTGTGTTGCTAACCACCTTACTTTCCTTCAGGTTGGAAACAAAATTTGACATATGATCAAAGTCCGTTAGCACTTCCCACACATCTTGCCGTGTGCCGGCAATCACGAGCGTTAAGTCTACTATCACAATTTCGCCTTTTATATGTACTGTTACGTCAATATTTTCGTCTTGAAGCTGTTCGGCAACAGAGGATGTCATAAACTGAATCAAGCACACAAACAAAATAAAAGTATAGATTTTCATATAATTTGGCAGCCTTTATTCACGTGTCACTCTTAGTAGCTCTTCCAGAGAGGTAACGCCGGAGGCAACCAGTCGCATACCATCATGGCGCAATCCTCTCATGCCGTGCAGCAAGGCATATCGGCGCAAATCTTGCTCAGCCGCATGATCATGTATCAAATGTCGCATCCCGTCGTCTACTATCAGCAATTCATAAATTCCAGTGCGGCCACGGTAGCCACTGTTGCCACACACAGAGCAACCTTTGGGGCGAAAGAGCAGTTCTGGATTAAATTCACCTTCAAATAATTCCAATTCGGCTTTGCTGGGAACATAAGTTTCTCGGCAAGCGCTACACAAACTGCGGACTAAGCGTTGCGCTAGCACTCCGAGTAGACTGGAAGATAAAAGAAAAGGTTCAATACCCATATCCGTTAATCGTGTGACAGAACTGGCTGTATCGTTGGTATGCAGAGTTGCCAAGACCAAGTGGCCGGTAAGGCTGGCTTGCACAGCAATTTGCGCAGTTTCGAGATCACGAATTTCACCGATCATAATCACATCCGGGTCTTGGCGAAGAATTGCGCGCAATGCCCGCGCAAAACTCATGTCAATACGGGGATTCACCTGCGTCTGACCAATGCCATCAAGGTCGTATTCGATGGGATCTTCTACTGTCATCACATTGGTCACTGTCGCATCTATGCGCGACAGCGCTGCATACAAAGTGGTGGTTTTGCCGGAGCCTGTAGGGCCCGTCACCAGCACTATTCCGTGCGGTTGCTTTACCAGCGCATCCATCGAAACCAGCGTTGCGCCTTGCATTCCCAGACGTGATAGTTCCAGGCGGCCCGCGTCTTTATCCAATAGACGCAACACCACACGCTCGCCATGACCTGTCGGTAAGGTTGAAACCCGTACATCCACCGGACGCCCGGCCAAACGCAAAGTGATTCTTCCATCTTGCGGCAATCGTTTCTCTGCGATATCCAATTCCGCCATGATTTTGATACGCGAGACCATTGCCGCATGCAAAGCACGGTGCGGCTCAATGACATCTTTCAGAGTCCCGTCGATTCGGAAACGCACAACCGAGCGTGTTTCAAAAGGTTCGATGTGAATGTCGGAAGCGTTTTCACGCACGGCTTGGGTTAACAGCGCATTGATCATCCGGATGACAGGTGCATCGTTTTCCGCATCCAGCAAATCTTCCGTCTGCGGCAAATCATGCACGAGCTGAGACAGATCCATGTCCTGTTCAACATCTTCAACCATGGCCGCCGCAGAGCCTTCTGCCTGTGCATATGCCAGTGCCAACGCTTGATCGAAATCCGCCACTGAGATTGTTGTCACACTCAGTGGCAATCCCAACACGCGCTGTACTTCTGCCAACGTTTCAGGGGCAGCGTCCGTGCGCAGTGAAATAACCGCCCTGTTCGCTTCAACATGTTTGAGCAAAACACCTTTACTTTTGGCAAAAGGGTACGGTATTTTCTTTGCGATTGCCTTGGTCGAGAGTTGTACTGCGGAAGCGTCCATCTCAACAATCTCAAGGTGAAGGTGCAGATGAACTGCTCGAGCCTGAACTCAAGTTCGGAGTCGAAGGTTTCAAGTCCTGCTCTGTTTTCAAGTGCAATGGAGATTCTGACTTTTGATTTAACGGCGGCAAAATTGGAGTAGTCATATCGGGCAATACAGTTCTCGATTGCAATTGACTCTCCTTTTGGGCGCTGCTCAAATAGTCATAACGATCTTGTGTAAAACTATTCGGTGCGCTTGCCGTGCGTAAAACATAAGGGCGGATAAAAATCATCAAATTAGTCTTTGTCTGTTGCCTTATTTCATGTCTAAACAAGTTACCCAGCCATGGAATGTCACCCAAGACCGGAACCTTGTCTTCCTTCATAGAGACTGAGTCCTGAATCAATCCTCCCAACACGACAATGCGCCCCTCCTCAACCAATACAGTCGATTCAAGCGAGCGGGTGTTGGTGATAATACCCGCCGTATTTGTCAGACTATTCACACTCGATACTTCCTGATATATCTGCAGCTTCACCGTGCCGCCTTCTAATATTTGCGGCTTAATCCGCAACGTTAAACCGACATCTTTGCGCTCAATTGTCTGGAAGGGTGAAGCCGTCGTGGTGGAGCCGGTCTGTGCATAACTACCGGTGATGAATGGGACATTTTGACCGACAACGATCTTGGCTTCTTCGTTGTCCAGGGTCAACAGATTCGGGGTTGAAAGAATATTCGCATTGTTGTCATTTTGAACAAACTTAGCCAGTACGCCCATGTTAAGCACCGTGCCCAGTCCCGGTATCGTTGTGGAACCATTTACCACGCCAACGTTTAAACCTTGTCCAACTGTACCCAAGTTAGCCGAAGTCGTGAGGATATTACCTGCACCGGTTCCAAAATTTGTACCGCCAATGAATTGATTGCCAGTTCCGCTGATCCCGTTCAGTGATTGCCATTGCACACCAAACTCGCCTGATTTGTCTGATGACACTTCAGCAATCAGCGCTTCTATGTAAACTTGTGCACGTCGCACATCCAGCATTTCAACTACGGCTCGCAAATTGTTATAAATCGCATCGGGTGCGGTAATGATAAGGGAATTCGAAGCTATATCTGCTTGAATCATCCCGCCCCCGCTACCACCACTCTTTGAACCCGTACTGTTGGATGAAGCAGAAAAAGACGATGAAGCACCGGTTGGCGCAGTCGATCCTGCAGGAGAAGGAGGCGTTAAGGGTGAGGAAGAGGCAGATGAAAGACTTGAAGTATCTCCGGATACGACATCTCGCATAGTCTGCGCGATTTTTGCAGCCTCGGCATTCTTCAAATAAATAACATGCATGTTGCCAGGCGTAGAGCCCGGGATATCGAGCTTGGCTACCAGATCACGTACTCTCATCACGCGAGCCGGACTGTCAGTACGCAATAATAGTGAATTGCTTCGAGAATCGGCCACCAAAGTAAAACGTTGACTTGCATCGGTCGAGCCTGAAGAAACAACAGATCCGTCCTGCATCAGATTCTTGATCGTTGTTGTCAGATCTAATGCTGAACCATATTTGACCGGTATAATGACAGGCCCATCCACGGTAGACTGATCGATCGTAGAAATAATTTGTTCAATGCGTTTCAGATTACTTGCATAGTCAGTTACCACCAGCGCATTGCTATTGGGGTAAGCCACCACGATATTGTTAGGCGCTATCAGTGGGCGCAAGATAGGCACCATTTGTACAGCCGACTCATTCTTTAAAATGTAAACCCGGGTGACCAGTTTGTCAGCGCTATTCTTTGGGTCGTTAGAATCACTTAGATGTAACTTCGCATCGGCTTCAGGCATCACTTTTGTAACACCTCCGTTTTCCACAGAGGCAAAACCTTGCATTCTCAGGGCAGATAGCAAAGTGTCATAGGCCAAAGACGCAGGGATAGGAGATGATGAAACGATATTAATTGTTCCTTTAACGCGGGGATCAATTAGAAAGTTTTTTCCGGTTATGTGAGACACTGCCCTTACTACTTCATCAATGTCGGCATTAACGAAATTGAGTGATACCTTTTCTTCTTCCGCAAAACTACACGCGGAGAAAAACAGGCATAAATAAAGCAATGGTCCCAGCAACCACACGGATACGATTCGACTCATTGACGACCCTCAAGCATAACTGGCAAGTTAAACATTTACATCATTCCTGATAAATTGTGGGCCTGAAAATTTTTTGAGATGTTATTAAATTTCATTTGTGAGCTTCTTTCATTTTTTCCATGTGAGATTGAGCCCGGTCATGCTGCATCGCTTGGTTAGCCTGATTCCAGCCTGCAACGGCTTGCGCAACTCCGGTCGTAGATGATGGTTGCTCCATCATTGCACTTTCTTTGTTTTTTGGCGCTTTAAATTCCAGATTCACTTGTTGTCGAGCGCCTTCATGTTCAAGCACAACATAATCGGCATGTACCTCAACCAATCGTGTTCCTTTGATGACTTCGTCACCCAAGGCAAAACCTCTTTGCGTCTTATCGTCCAGTTTCAACACTGCAAAACCATGTTTACCCGAAAATACACCCGTTAACTGCACGTTCCCTAGTTTGGTATTTGCATTTGAATTCAATCCAGCGCCAGATGCCGCAACACCAAACAATGATTCGGACAGGTTTCCGCCTACTTCCGCTTGTGGCGGAAAGACTGACAAAGTGTATGGCGCGAAAAATATCCAAGTCCATCTGGCTAATAATGCACCAATGATCAAAGCACTTACACCACGCCACGACAGGGGTAGACGTGATAACACCGTCACCACACCCATGCCTGTCATTTCTACCCGGGAAACAAACTTTTCAGCTCCGAACCTCATAGCACTCCGATCAAGTTCAAACACTAGTATACACAAAGGATGATGGGAATATTCAACCAGACTGTATATTGGCTGGTTATTTTCTTCCCGATTTTGATACACTGCCAACCATGTAATTTAAATATCAACCCGAGTTATTATCAAATGAATAGAAAAAATTACACACCCTCTCGTTTTTGTGGCTTCACTCTAATTGAAGTCATGGTTGTCATTGTTATCCTCGGCGTACTTGCAGCATTGATTGTTCCCAAGGTAATGAGCCGCCCCGATGAAGCGCGAATCGCCGCAACCAGGCAAGACATTGGATCGATTATTCAGGCGCTCAAGCTTTACAAGCTCGACAATATGCGCTACCCCACGACAGAACAAGGCTTGGAAGCTTTGGTAAAGAAACCTTCAAGCGCACCAGTTCCACCCAATTGGAAAGGCAATGGTTATTTGGAAAAACTTCCTAAAGACCCGTGGGGTAATCCTTATCAGTATCTGCAACCCGGTACCCATGGCGATATTGATGTCATCAGTCTGGGCGCTGATGGGGCAGTCGGTGGTGAAGGCAGCGATGCCGACATAGGTTCGTGGGAATTGTAAATCATTGATGTGCAAGAGTTCGTCTCTTCAGTTTTCAACATTTAACTCATCCTTTAAATTTTTCAGGACTCAAACGGGTTTTACTCTCGTTGAATTGCTGGTGGTACTGGTCGTCATGGGCATCGCCCTTGGCATCGTGGTTGTGCAACTCATGCCTGATGATCGCACGGCGCTACGTGAAGAGGCCGCACGACTTGCCCTGTTGCTTGAAAATGCCGGCCTAGAAGCGCGTTCAAGCGGGCGTTCTATGGCTTGGTCTGTAGAAAATTCCCGCTATCTATTCTGGAAAAAAAATAACTACAATGACTGGGCGCGCATAGAAGACGATTCAATGTTTCGCCCACGCACATTACCTGAGGGCACCCGGATTGGTGAAGTTACACTGGAAGATCAACCTGTCAAACCGGATGAGAAGATCGCTTTGAGCGCTTCAGCCTACGCCCCACCCTTTCGCATTAAAATAAATAACACTTTTGCAAGCGCAACAATCATCGGTAAAAGTACCGGTGAAGTCATTGTGCAATCGGATGACGCGCCCATAGGAAATTTTATTCGTGCGACACACTAAACACGTAAACAACAAGGCGGGGTTTACCTTACTGGAGACACTGGTCGCCCTCGCCATTTTGGCGATCGCACTTGCGGCTGTTCTTCGCGCCACGGGCGCAGCAACAAACCATGCTGGAGACATGCGTATTCGTGTATTAGCCGATTGGGTCGCCCAGAATCGACTTGCGCTGCATGCGGCACGCGGTGACTGGATTCAAGTCGGAATCGAGAATGGTGAAGAAACTCAAGCTGGCGTGCGTCTGTTATGGAAAGAAGAAATTATCAATACGCCCAATCCGGCCTTTCGGCGTATCGAAGTGAGCGTATCAGATCCGGCAGAAAACGGCGACCATGTGCTTAGACAATTAAGCGGCTATCTTGTGCAGGTTTCCCGCAAATGAAGCACTTTAATCATCAAGGTTTCACGCTGATTGAGTTGCTTGTCGCGCTGGTCATACTCACATTTATTTCCGTTGCAGGATATAGCGGGTTAAATGCGGTCTTACAAACACGCGAGCGCGTTGCAGAAGAAACCAGAAAATGGCAGCACCTTGCCTATTTCTTTTCCAGATTAGAATTGGATATCGCCCAAGCCGTCCATCGCCCGGTGCGGACATCAGCAGGTGGCACCTCACCCGAATGGGTTGGACATAATGTCGTGCTGGGAGACAACGATGCCGAACTGACCTTTACACGCGCGGGCATGAGCAACCAGAGTAACGAAATTTTACCCCCGCAGCGCATCGCTTTCCGTTTTGAACGTGGTGCAATTGTCATGCTGCACTGGCCTGGCCTGGATCAAGCCCCAAGCATCAATCCCGCACGCAATACTTTATTGGAGGGAATTCGCGAATTCAAATTGCGCTATTTGGATCATGGCAATAACTGGCAGGAAATTTGGCCGCCAGCAGGTGCAATCTCGGGAACTCCCTCGGCAGTTGAAATAAAAATTACACTCACCAGCGGCGAGAATGTTACACGGATATTTGCGCTCCAATGAAAATATATACTCCCTTGGAAAAGTCAATTAACTCCCAACCCTGCTTCAATGGCCTGCCCCCCTCCCCAACCCTCCCCCGGCGGGAGAGCAAAATCTTCGCTCCGATCAACGTTTCACTTCACCCTTCCGGTTACCCGGATACAAGTTTTTGGAAAACTGAGGAGGGAAGCCACATGCAGATACCTGTTTCGTTGTTGAATTTACTCCCATCTGGGGAGGGTTGGGGAAGGGGTGAAGTTGAACATTGAGACTAAGCATGTTTGTATAATGGTTTATGACTTAAAAACTCCATTCACTGACAGACTTACTACACCATCAACGCTATTTACAGACATAGCCTTTCAAAAATCACCTATCCTTTTTAAGGATAGCGCTCTAGTATTTGGTAGAAATTCGAAACAACGGGGTGTTGCCGTGATTCTGGTGATGTTGATCGTGGCAATGGCAACCACGCTTGCCGTGTATATTTCTCAGCAGCAGAGCTTATGGCAACGACAAGTTGAAACTCAATTCGAGCATGCTCAGGCAAGACGTCTTGGCATTACCGGCATCGATTGGGCTAGGGCTGTACTGGCCGATGATGCCGCTTCCAGTTCGATAGATTATGAAACCGAAATGTGGACTTTGCGACTTCCCTCCATGCCTGTGGAAAATGGCGAAGTTATTGGTGTTATCGAAGACCGACAGGGTTTGTTCAATCTGAATAGTGTTGCGCGCAATGGTGTGAGCAGCCCTCCTGACATTGTGAAATTTCAGCGCCTTTTGACGACGCTTAATTTACCGGTGAGTTTGGCTTTTGCATTAGCCGACTGGATCGACTCTGACAGTGAAGTTCAGGCAGCAGGGGGTGCCGAGGATGGATACTATCTTTCCCTTTCCCATCCGTATTTAGCTGCCAACCGCCCATTGCTGGAGTTGGGTGAACTCTCCCAGATAAAAGGCTTTGACAGCCAAACGATTGCTCGCCTGCAACCTTTTGTTTCGGTATTGCCAATTGTCGGTGCGATCAATGTCAATTTTGCACCAGCTGAAGTATTGTCATCCATTGCAGAAAATATGTCATTATCCGATGCTCGCATGATGGTGCAGCAGCGGCATGGAAATCCCTTCAAGGATATTGCAGATTTTAGAAGCCGTTTGCCCAACAATGCAATTACGATCTCGGATACAGATATATCGGTCAGCAGTTATTTTTTTTGGGTTACTGGTCGTGCTTCCGTGAATAATTCCCAAGTCGTTACTCAAGCTTTGTTGCAACGCTCGCAAGGATGGCCTGCTGTAATTTGGCAGAGCGTTCAGTAAGCCATAGAATAAGTATTCGGCTAAATGCTCAGTTTTCAGGATAAAATTCGGTGATCAACAACTTAGATACGCAAGGAACACTTGGTGCGAGTAGGTAAAAAGCAATGAAGCTACGCATCTATTTCTCTGCCTCCTGGCATGACAGCGCCTCGCCTTGCCCTTGGGTGCTGTGCGACGATGTAGGTGTCGTCATGCAATCAGGGCACTCATCCCTCGCTTCACTTCCCAAAGCAGATGAAGCCATCGCCATCATTTCTTCCACACGTTTAATGTGCGTGAACGTTAAAATGCCCGCACAATCTCGGCGACGTTGGGAATCTGCACTACCTTTTATCGCTGAAGAATATACCTTAACCGATCCGGAAGAAAATCACGTCGTACCCGGTGTTGTACAAAATCAGGGACAGCGCTCCTTGTTCATTGTTGATAAGCAATGGCTTCAAAACATTTCCCTCGCCTGCCAAACGGCCGGGATCAACTTACGCCGAGCGGTACCTGAAATGTTGATGCCCACATTGCCTCCTGAAACCTGGCTCATTATCTGGGATGGCAATACAGGCTTTATGCGTACCGGATTAACTTGCGGCATCGCATTGGATCAGAGCGATATGTTCAATCCGCCAATGTCATTGACGCTGAGTTTAAAGACTGCCAATCCTCCACCGAAAATCATTCAAATTCGATTGACTGCGGAAGCAACCGTACATGATCTGCCGCAGTGGCCCGGACTTCCGATAACGCCTTCTCTTGGACAAAAATGGGATTGGCGTACTGCCCCTATTTCGGACAACACTCTAAATTTACTTTGGGGAGCGCTTGCCCCTAAAACCAAATTGCACGAATGGCTTCCAAAACTGCGGCCTGTCGCGCTCATTTTGTTCGCTGTAATTTTAATCGAGACAGTGGGAACCAATATCGAGTGGGGCTTGCTCAATCATCAAAAGACTATCGTCACTCAGGAAATGGGACGCATCTTTCGCAAAACGTTCGGGGAAAGCAGTGTCATTGTTAACCCCTCATTGCAGATGCAACGCAATATCGCAGTGCTACGCCACACTGCAGGCTTACCTGATGAAGCAGACTTTCTTGCGCTTCTTGACCAGGCATCCGGCACGTTATCAACACTGCCCGGTGGCAGTATTAGCGCAATGCATTATGAATCCGGCAGGCTTGATGTTGACCTAAAGCTACACAATGAACAAGAAGTTATTAAACTGCGCGAACGATTGCTTGGCAAGGGTTTGAGCATTCGCACCGGTGATATCCGCAATACAGGCAACGGAGTAGAAACTCGGTTGACTCTCCAAGCGGGAGGTGTTTCATGAAAACCCGTTGGCTAGAATTGCGTACCCAATATTGGAGCAACCGCACAGTCCGGGAACGTCGCGTTATTGCCATCGTGGGCCTATTGCTATTTCCCGTTGTATATTATTACTTGTTGTGGCAACCCGCTCATGTGGCCGTTTCCAAGCTGCATTACACTTTGCCTGCCTTGCAGGCCCAAGCCGGTAAATTGCAAGATCAAGCAACTGAAATTGAAATGTTGCGCCACCGCCCAACACTCGTAACACTTGATGCACAAGCACTCAAATCCAGTATTGCAGAGTCGGCATCGCGCCATCAATTAAGTACCTTCATCACCGGCCTTGAAGTGCAAGAACCCAATGCTGCGCGAATTACCTGCGATGCTATTTCATTTGCAACATGGATCACCTGGTTGCGAGAACTCGAACAAGAGCAGCACATTCGCGCAGAAGCAATATCAATTTCAACTTTGTCGCAGGCCGGGATGGTAAAAATCAGCGCTACCTTATCCAATGGCATTGTCCAGTAAGCACCTGTTTATGAACAGGAGAACTTGGACACTATTGATCTTCGCATATTTCAGTGTACTGATCTTCAGTGCGCCCGCAAGTTTGCTCAGCCTTGCGTTATTTTCCGCCAGCAACGGCCATGTAGAACTCGCCAACACAAATGGCACGATATGGAATGGCACCGCAAGCCCCATATTGATTCAGCGTAACGGAGGCTTAATCAAATTGAACTCACTACATTGGGATATTTCAGCCTTTGCTCTGTTGAAATTTAAAATTGCTGCCCAATTGAATTGGGACAACGAGCAACAAGTTCAACCTATGAATGTTATCATTTCATTTGATCAAGTTGCCTTGCAACACACTTATCTCCCATTGCCCGCAACTTTGCTTGAAGAAGCTTCTGATTTTTTAAAACCTGCCGCATTACGCGGAAAAATTATTCTCAGAAGTGATTCTTTTATAATCAGTCAGCAGATTGCGCAAGGCACAGCAACCGCAGACTGGCTAAATGCAAGTTCATCACTGAGTAGCATCTCTCCCCTTGGAAATTACCATTTTATATTTTCGAGCAATTCGGCTGGATTGGACATTAATTTAGAAACAACTTCGGGAGCCTTGATCTTGGCAGGGCAAGGTCGATTTTTGCCGACCTCAGGGTTAGAATTCAATGGTACCGCTCAAGCCTCAAAAGGAAGCGAAGAAGCACTGCGGGAATTACTCAGTCATCTTGGTCCTCAACTCAGTCCGGGTATCAGCACCTTCTCCCTCGTTCCAGCGCGGACTCACTGAGTCATTATCCCAGATTGCCCAATAGACTCGTCATTCCCACGGTGCCAACTTTGAACACTGCTTGCCCGGCATCGAATTGACTATTTTTTGTGCAGGCGAGAATGACGAATATTTTCCTAACGGAAAATATTGGTGGAACATTGCATGATATTGGCTACCAACTACTATTTCGGGATAGCAAACCCATTTCAAAATATATTTCAAACTGTTCTGCTGGAACCGGTTTACTGAAGTAGTAACCTTGTTCTTCATCGCATCCCTGCAAACGTAAACATGCCAATTTACCCGCAGTTTCCACCCCATCTGTGATTGTTCGAGCATGGACACTCTCAAGGGTCATAAATTAAGCGAAATGTTTGTGACGGGGGACAGCGCTGGGGACTGGAAAGAAAAACGGCCTGCAAAGGCCGTTTTTACTTGGTTTTTGGCGGAGTGGACGGGACTCGAACCCGCGACCCCCGGCGTGACAGGCCGGTATTCTAACCAACTGAACTACCACTCCACGTGGTTGTAATTTTTGGCATCAAATTAAAAAATCTGACACGCTCAAGTACTACAAAACTTGGCGACCCTACGGGGATTCGAACCCCGGTACTCACCGTGAA
>CAIWKC010000006.1 GCA_903913145.1 uncultured Gallionellaceae bacterium
GCGGGCAGCATCAGCCGATCAGGTTGGCCTGGTAACTGAATAAAGCCAAAATGTTCATAAAAAGCGATGGCTGTCTCATCTTTTGCATCAACGATGATTCCAGCTACAGCCAAAACTGAACTTGCTTGCGCCACTTTGAGGCAGGCATCGGCTAGTAGAATTGAACCTATACCCTTACCTTGGTTTGTCGAGTTGACAGCGAGACGACCGATCAGTGCGACCGGCACAGGATAGCGAGGTAGTTTTTTTGCTAAAGAATGGAGCAGGGCAGAGCAACTGACACTGCCCGCACTGAGCGTATAAAAGCCAGCCAATTGTTGAGGGTTGTTATCAGGGGCGGCAACAAAGACTCGGGCGACATTTCTGCGCACATCTTGAGATGCATAACGCCGGATATAGTCGTTCAGAGGCTGACTGCCACACTGGAAGTCAGCCGTATTGATGGATGCATCAAGATGCCTGATTTGAAAAACCATCAACGACTGACTTGATCAGCATGTCGATTAAATGCCCGTTTCAGCGCAGCATTGGGCTTTGACGGCTTGTCCAATGCAACTAAGAAGGCCTCGAAATCTTTGGGTTTCAAGGTGATCGATTCGTGATTCTGAACTACGCGTTCAGCGGATGCGAGCGCATTAGACAAAACAAATTCTGAAATTGAAACATGTTCGTAACTCGCTGCTTTATCCAATAGCTGGCGTGTATGGCTATCGCACCGAATATTCAGGCGACTTTCTTTAAGTGTTGTCGTTTCCATGTTGGCACTCCAAATAGTTATATTTGCCTAAATTGTGCGCCATTTGTACTTACATTGCAAGTCGGTATTGTTGGCACAAGAAAATGGCAGGTTTCCCTGCCTGACAGCCGTATCAATGCAATCTATCTAGATTTCAACAACCAACCCAGGATTAAAGACTAAATTCTCAGCTTTGCGTTTGATAACATACCCTCTGGGATTGCAGATCACTCGCGTACCATTCACCACATAATCGAAACTGTCGTGAGTATGGCCGTGAATCCACAAATTCATTTTACCGAATAGTTCATCCAACTCAGAAGCGAAGCAGGGCGTCAAAGGATTATTCTTGTACTTATCCGATACTGATAGTTTAGAAGGCAGGTGATGGGTGATTACTACCGTTATTCCATCAAAGGGCTCATCCAATTTTGTATTTAACCAATTCAGTGCATGATGGTGTAGACGGACGGAATATTCAGGTGTAAATATTCCGCTTTTAGTTCCAGATTCTTCGATAAGGCAAAAATCGTTCAAATCATCTTGGCCCGAAATCATTGCAGATACCTTATTTTCGGCGCCAAAATATTCAAAATTAGTCCATAAGGTACAACCTAAGAAACGAATGCATTCCTTCTTCAACACGAATTCGTTCTCATCCAAAACTTGCACATTGTTCTGTTTTCCTGCAATTCGCAGGAACTTAAGTGTCTCGATCCGATTTGAATTGTAGAACTCATGGTTACCCGGAACATACACAATACGTTTGTCGGGAAACTTTTCTCGTGCCCAAAAAACTCCTTTGTTACCCAAGGCAATATCACCTGCCAAAATAATGATGTCTGCATCCGTTGCAAGAGGTGTGAATTTGGAATATTCCAAATGTACATCACTCATTATTTGAAGCATCATTTGTTGTCCTCCTTATTTGAATGTAGTTAGTCTACATGTCCGAAATCAAATTTATGTTTTCTGACTTTTGTAAGAACGTACTTCTTATGTGTGTCAATCCAGTCTGAAGCAATCTGATCTTGCGCATCTTTGAGCTGGATTTTGTTATTGCATACCATTTTATACAAGACGAATTCGAGCTGATATTTCTTTCCGGCATTTCACTCTTTCTTACGTGGCTCTGGCCAGAGGTTCCTAGGATTGTGGGATTGCCGCCTATGCTGAGTGGTATAACAAAAGGCGACCTTTTACTTGTTGGCAAATGCTCAGATCGTCATGGGGATATGGTTCGCAAAATAGAATAGTAATAATACGATATCGTTAGTTGCTCAAAGTCTTTGCAAAAAAGCTTAGCCACACATATAATGCGCGCCGTTCTGATCGGGTAGGGTGGAAAGTTACCAAAACCGAAAGGAATAACTTTTTGGGGCAACTTTTGGGGCAACTCAAAAGAAATGATCGCAAAATATCAAATAAAAACAGTATGATACAAATTTTGTTTGATTGAGCTTATCCCACCAACGAAAAGAGTAACAAGCAGCACCAAGCCCTTTAGTCCCCATCGTCTAGAGGCCTAGGACACCGCCCTTTCACGGCGATAACACGAGTTCGAATCTCGTTGGGGACGCCACTAAATCCCGACTTTTGACTGGGATTTTGTAATAAATACAACAGTCGAGAGTTGTAAAGTCGAACACAATACGTTCGATGAGGTTGCGCAGTATTTCTTTAAGGTCATCTCGATCCATATCGTCGATGCTTTGGGAGATGTCCTGCAATATCTTTTTCACATCTTTACTTTCAATTTGGCGCAGTGCAGATGCCATTCTAGTCGCTGTTTCCATCGTTTCTATTTGTTTGTGAATATCAGAGCGCTCTTGTTCTAACGCTTCGATTTTTCGTAGAAGTGGAGCTGGCGTAGTCGTTTCCGTCAAGAGGTTTGACAGTTGGTCTATCTTTTTATCGATGGTGCGGATGGTTTTCTGTGTTTTTTCCAACTCTGCACCATCGTTTGTGCGCATAGCTGATTTGTGAGCCGATTTGACCAGCGCGCTGATAAAAGCATCCGACTGAAGATCTTCAGTAATTTGACCTAGCACGGCGCCGTCTACCCTCGTCATCTTTACGCTCTTTTTCCCCACTCGATAGTAGCCACCATCTCCGTGCAACACTTCACCTTCGGGGTTGAGCAGCATGCCCGTCAGTAGATATTTCGCGCGTGTCTTGTGCGTCTTTATCCTTCCCAACTCTAGTTGCTTCAGAATCGCTTCAGCCTCTGCCTCTGTTATCAGTGCCTGATGGGTATCTCTTTTTATAAGCCAATCAGTTCGTGGACGTCTCTTGACGCCCCCTTTATAACCATCTTCCGTCATTTCATTATGAAC
>CAIWKC010000007.1 GCA_903913145.1 uncultured Gallionellaceae bacterium
GCGCAGCCAATCCCATCTCATCTAGCATTACTTGAATCTGGGACTGCATAACCTGCAACTTGCAAAACAACACGCCAATTTCATCCCGACCTGAAATATCGATAGTTGTATTCAAGTTACCTTCTATAACTTCTTCAAATTGTTTCTCCATTCCATCAAGTAAATCTACAACAAATTTTTTGAAAGTAATTCTGATGACTAAATAAATAACAAGCTGCAGTACAATTTGCGAAACAATTAATACTTTTAGCAAGCTTTGCAGTTTGCCAATATCTGCCGACAAATCCAGCGTCAAATCTGAAGCGCCATTAGAGCTGCCTTCAGCAACATTATGGCAACTCAAACAGTCGGTACCATGAAAGTTGCGTGATTCGATGTAAGGTGTAATTGCTCTAAATAGATACTTGCCTTCACTCTCAGACTGTACATAAAAAGGGACAGATTTGCCCTGCTTTACAGAAGTTTCAATGACGTTCTTTACCAAGGGATCATTCAGTTGCTCCTCCGGCAAACCCTGACCATACTGCTTGACAACTTGATCTGTTCTTACCAGACGCAAGGATGTAAGTTGCTGTCCCTCGATAATTTTCTGGATCATCAACTTGCGATTTTGCGGTTCGGAAATCATTCCTGTTACCATCAGCATATTAGCAGTGTCAATCACCTGCATTGATGTTGCTTCGGCCCGCTTTTGAGCATTCTCCAGCATGGAAGTTTTGTTGTGATGGTATAAAGCGTAGGTCGAGCCCGCCAAAAGTATAAATAGTATTGGCTGAATCAAAATTTGGAGCTTGAGATTGAGCGACAGATTTATAAATTTAAACCGGTCAAATTTTGACCCTATGGGTGCACCGGTTTCATTCAATTGCTTGTATAGAGCTTCAGCTGAATTAACTTCGTTTTTGGAAGGTGCCCTGCGTACTGAGAGATATCCGGAAACACCGCCATTTACCATGATGGGGGATACCAATGCTTTTACCCAATAATGATCACCATTTTTGCAGCGGTTTTTAACAATCCCGCGCCAGGGTAAACCTTCTTGCAAAGTGTCCCAAAGCCATTTAAAGGCTTGTGGCGGCATATCAGGATGTCGGACGATATTGTGATTCTTACCTAAAAGCTCTTCCCTTGAAAAACCACTCATCTCGACAAAAGCATCATTTACATATGTCAGGATGCCCTTAAGATCGGTTTTTGAAACAATAAGCAATCCTTTGGGAAAGTTTTTTTCAATTTGAGAAACAGGTAAATTTTTCTTCAATTCAGAATCTCCTTAAATACTGCTTGCGACTGTCTGTTAGGAATTTAGAAAATCAGATTCTCAAAATTGATTTGTAATGCCTCCAGATAATAATATTACAGTTTTGGTTCCTGCAATAATGAAAATAGCCACTCAGCATATTTATTACTGTCGGCAATAAATTCAAATACTTTAGAATTAAACTAGGATTCTGAACTGGACAAATGTGGCTTGCTTGTATCACACAAGATACCAGCTTCTTCACCTATCATTAACATCACCTGTTCGGGTTTCATTCGTAAAAGCTCCGCAATATCAGTGTAGTCATCGGGCAGCGCTGCATCATCCCAGCCATTGGCAGAGTGCCTGGCCAAATTAATGGCTAAAACAACATTCCGAACACGCTGATGATTACTGCACGCATCATCCATCAGATTCAGCAAGAGTTCGGGTAACTGCCAATTTTTGACGAGTTGTTTTTGCAGATCAAATAAATTGAAGCCAAACACCTGTTCTTGAACAGAACGCGTGCGCAACGTTTTATCCCGCAGCTGAATCGCTCTGATTTCAAGCATCTCAGTTGGTGCAAAGCACCACATCAGCATTTCTGCCAAGTCATGCAATAGCGCTGCGATACGAATTTCTTCAAAGTGCATATCTGTTAAACGCACTGCCCAATCATAGGCATATTCCGAAGCACGGTGCGCACGATGAATCACATGCAACAATTGAATTAACGCTTCAGTTTGCCCTTTAAGCACTTCTTGAACAAAAGGTTGGGCGGGAACTTTATTGAAAAACGCCTCCACTCCCATCATGATTAGCGCTTGTTCAATTTGAACAAGTTCATTTTTTTGACTGCGATGTTTGTGTTCTTGCAAATAGCGCAGTAGCTTTACCGTCATCATCGGGTCAACAGCTATCACTAGCGCAACAGAACGTGCACTTAGCTTGTTCTGATCTTCAAACAAGATAGAAAGATCGCGTGATGTTTGCTTTAGCACAGGAATTTCAGCCATGCCGAGGTAACTTAACCAGTGATCCAATCCTTTTATATTATGTTGCATAGCATCTCCTACCAAACAACTCCTCAAATATTATCCACTCAGAATTGGAAGTGTATTCACACTTCAAATTTGTAGTGCCACCATACCATTTCTCCCGACTAATTCGCCCATTCTAACCGCGTGGCGGGGTAATGTACCCTCAATGTCCTGCAAATATTGTCGCATTGAAACCAAATCGTACCCTTGTGCTTTCCATCCCGCCAGCAATTGATCGAATTTCGTTAACCATTTGCCTCCCTCTAATTCCGCACGCAATGTAAACACATGACCAGTTGTTGAGCAATTTGTAGTCAGGTTTAACATATTGGATACTACATTTTCCAATGTTATGCCTTCTCTCCCGATCAATTCATCAAGTGTGGGTAATGTGGTCGGTAATTGCGGGCAGGCAATTATTTCGGCATCCCAAGTGGGTATGAAAGGGTGAGAACCACGCGTATCAGAAGCGTAATCAAAACCAAATCGCTGGGTTTGACGCAGTTCATCCCGATTCAACTGCCAACCTGCAGCCGCAAAAGCTCTCGGTGCTTCGCCAAAAATATCAGTAAAACGCCCTACTGCCGACTTCATGTCTTGTCTTGTCCATGCAGCACTCTTAAAGACGACTTTGTTTTGCCAACGACTATTTTCAAAGCTGTGAACGCCAACCTCAAATCCCTGATCTCTAACATTGCGCATTATATCTGCACAACTTATTCCAATATCCGGTGCGGGAAAAAGTGTTCCATACAATAATGTTTGGATTCCGTAATGTTCAATCATTGAAAGTCGAGGGACTTTACCGGGGTAGCCGCGTCTAAAAAATTGGTTGATTGCGCGACCGGTTCGATCCGGGCCCAATGCAAAAAAGAAACTCGCATTTGCGCCATGATCCCTTAGCACCTCAAGTAGTTTAGGCACACCTTCACGCGTCCCCCGATACGTTTGTACGTCGATTTTTAAAGCTAATTGCATATTTTATTGTTGATTGGTGAGAAGCTGGTTTTAAATGGAAAGTTTATCCGTTCTAAACAATCGGTATTGCCCTTTTATTGACAATCCCAGACAAATCGCAGTTATGGTGAATTGAAACAGCCAAGTACCGGGAAGTCCATTATCGTAATAGAAAATCGACCACACTGCCGACAAAGTAACGAGTAAAGCCAAAATACGCTGAAACCAGATATTCAAACCCCCTTGCCAGCGCCGGCTTAGCCAAACAGCGGCAACTGCCGAGAGCCAGCCTCCGAACATTCCGCCCAGCACATCTACAGGCCAATGCACTCCGCAAGCTATTCTCGAAAGCCCGACAAAAAAAGCCAAAACCAACACTGCTAATTTAAGCTTATTATCCAAGTGCTGTAAACAGATTAATCCCGCCAAAACAAAGATGGTAGTAGTATGTCCTGAGGGAAATGAGTTATGTTCAAACATTGGCCCGATGAGGTGATAACTCCCCTCGTGCAAAACTGCAGGCGGCCGCAATGTAGCAAATAAATTTTTCATCCCATGCGACCAAAAGGTTGCCAATATCGCCGCCAAAAAAAACTGCCACACCAGCACAGATCGACGTCCGAATAAAGGCAAAATAAACAACAACGCAAGCGAAGTGTCCCCCAAAGTAGTGAGATGACTCCATAGCGTATCGCTTGCTTGCGCCATAAATGGGTTCAGCAATTTGAATAACTCAATGTTGCCTCCCGACGAGAGCAAGATTGCCAGCGCAATCATCGCAACTATCGGTACACCCCACATCCAGGCAAATGTAGCGAGTGGTGCAGCAGGTATGGAATTGGAGGCAGCCATGTTAGTTTCTAAATCCATGACAGGCATAAAATGAAAACGTGGAAATCAATTGACCGTGAGTGCTAATAGGCAGCCTGTCCCGCAACACACACTCGGTAAACTCACCCTGACCACCGGTAACTGGCACAGCATCCTGATCGGGCCAAAGAACCATAATACCGCGCGCATCGTTTTGCGGTGAACCAAACCAAATATCGAATTGATCATAGCGGTTATCCGTAATTTGAACTTTTGACGGACGCGCATACCATGCCAGACGGCTGCCGTAAGTCCAGTTATCAGTGAATAATAACGGCGTGCTTTCATCCTGTCCTACACTCATCTGCCGACGCAATTGTTCGGCGCGGTGTGATGCTTGTGACCAACCGTATAAATCGCGCAACGGATTTTCGTTATCGCTAAAAGGCATCCATGGCGAAATCAATTCGCTGAAAATAATCGCTATCACCGCGACTGAATAAATGATGGCACTGCGCACACCAATGCGCACCCACAAACTTTCCCAATGTCGGAGCAACCAATATGCAGTCAGCGGAGCCAACCCTGCCCAGCCCAGCGAAGTCCAGTGTGGCAACGTCATTTCATAACCTGCACCCATGCCGAACAACAGCAGCACCGGCACAGAAAATAATATACAAAGCCACACACCGCTTTCGCGCCATTGCCTTACTCCGGCCGCCAGTGCGATCAACCCGAAAATAACGAGTCCCGGCCCATAAGTCAACAACTGTGCCCCTTCAGAAGCAAGAAATCGCAGCCAGTCCCAACTCGAATTGCCCGTACCGTGATGAAGTTGATAGAGGAACGATATCCAATCATGGCGATAGTTCCAATACAAAATGGGCATAATCAGAATGCTGCCGATAACTATAGACAGCCAAGGCCATGGAGTCAGCAACTGCCGCCATTGCTTGCTCACCGTCAGAGCCAACACCACGGTCACGAGCAAAGTGATGGAGGTATATTTCGATACTGCCGCCAATCCCAACAGCACACCAAGCCATATCCAATAGCGTACCCGGCCTTCAATCACAATACTGTGCAGTACCCGCAGCAGCAGCAATCCGAGCAACAATAACGGCGTATCCGGCAACATTGCCATACCGATCAACTGGAACATCATTCCCGATTGTAGTAAAGCAACGCTAATAAATCCCAACCAGAGGGTTTGCTTCGGGAACAAAGTGATTGTCACGCGATACATTACCCAACTTGTAGCCGCGAATAAGAGTATCGGCAACGCACGCATTGCCAAATCTGATTCGGAAAACTGCAAAGCAATGGTCTGCAACCAGCCGATCATCGGCGGATGATCGAAATAACTCCAATCCGGGTGAAAACCATAAAGCGCATAGTGCGCCTCGTCCACACTCAAACCGGCATTTCCAGCAGCCACCAAACGCAAAAGTGTACACACCGCAATCAGCAGCAAGGTGGCTTGTGTGGGTGGCGGAAGTAATGCCATGGGTTTATTTCATCCGTTTTTTAAAGATAAAAATGTAAGAATGATTGGTGTGGAAGCAGCAGGTTTAGGTTTATCTTCCGGTAAACATTCCGCAAGCTTAATAGGCGGATCACCCGGAGTTTTACATGGTTGTAAATCGGACGTCCTAGAAGACAAATTCGGTCAGATTAAGAATGCGCATTCTATTGCTGCC
>CAIWKC010000008.1 GCA_903913145.1 uncultured Gallionellaceae bacterium
CGTACGCATCGTAGTGCCCTGGAAGTATGGTTTTAAGAGTGCGAAGTCTATTGTGAAAATTCGCCTTACCGAAGAGATGCCAAAGACCAGTTGGAGTCAGTTTGGGAGGTAAATCCTTAATTATGTCATCCGCTTGTGAATCGAAAGATATCGGCAAAGCAAAGCCAAATATAAATATGTACAGATATGCTTTATTTATAACAAGCATGATCGAGTCTCGCTTGTGTCAGCTAGACAACCATAAACAATTCTGAAGCAAGCAATGGGATATTCGGCGCGGTGCAATTAGTAAGCCCTAATGAAGTTTCTGATTACTCATAATATTTTTCTCATGTAAATCAGTGATTGAAATATTTTTTTGTGCAATACAATAAATTTTTATCAATGTGCGACGAGCAGGCATTTTGTTTCACCTGATAGCTAATAATCCAGTCCGCATGGAAATCATTGTTCAGACCCAACGCGTTATCGGTGCGCCCCCTCACATACCGCGCTATTGCCTCATTAATTTTCGATATTGATTTGGATCGTTTTATGAAGGTCGGGTTGTTAGTTGCCGCACGAACAGGCAGACATAAACTGTTCAAACTATTCTGCTCATATTGGACTGGCGCAGTTCAGAAGCTCGCTATGATCAACATTCTTTATGAATAATCATCGATTTAAGCATTCCTTCCAAACAGGTCAAGTTGAAATATATATATTTTCCTTGTGCTTGTTATTGTTGAGTTCGACTGGATATGCCGCTCTATTTCCCGAAATCGTCAGTCAATCAAGTTTCTGCTTGCCTAGAGTTGAATGTGTGAAATCTTTTCCTGAAGATGGACCAAGTATCTTTTTGTTAAATTGTTCGCCGCATGCCAAGTTTACTTACGATGCGGAGGCGTTTCGAGATCAAGTTACATCAACTTCATTTTTAACCCGTCATCAAGTTAATTTAAAGATAGCGGGTTTATTAAATGAACACCCTTCAAAATTTGTAGACAGCAAACAGAGCAGCGCAATAAGGAAACTAGAAAATTATCACGTAAACAAATCTGGATTCAATGCTCTGGACATACCAGAGTTCATTACTTTTTCTGCTTTGATAAAAGAGCAATCTCCTGTTAATAATGTAGATGTGGATTTGGTAAACAAAATAGAACCGAGTGATATCTATGCTTCAAAGTATTATCCGCAGAAAATAAAATACACGGTCGCACGACGTATGCTGCACTTGGAAGCAAGAGTCGACTTGCCTACCCTGATCGAGCATCAGCACGAACAACTACAGTTGATCGTCTTTATTGATTCGAATCCCATTACGATTGACCAAAATACGTGGGCTAGTGAACTTAAACAAACAACCATCAACGGTGCAGGATTGGGCATTAACTGGACAGATAAAGATCATTTTTCATTGCAAGTATACTTTGCAAGCGAACTTGAGGATCAAGTGCTCGCAATCCAACCCGTTTTGGAGAATTTATTCTGGACTCAAGCCGTAAAGTATTTCTAGATCCAAGTCTCTCAACCAAATTAAAATGGCAACCGGAATATTTTTAATATTTGATGGGGTAGACTTTTCGAACTATGAATCTGCTTCCCTTATCTCGGTTTAAGACCGTTGATAAGATTCAAGATGATTTCGTGAACCAATTTTTGTCCAGCTTTTAAATCACCTTTCAGCGGTTTAAATTGTCTATCAATAAACAGCAGAGTTACCCCATGAACTGTTGCCCAAAACTGTCGGGCAAGTGAACGTGCCTCCTCATTGCGTATTACTTTTTCATCCTGATTTTCTTTGGTGACTTGCAGTACCAAATTGAGTATTGAGTTAGCAGCCAGCTGCAATCCTTCATATATTTCAAACTCAGGAATATTTTGGCTGAACATCAATCGAAAATGAGCAGGATGTGCTGCAGCCCATGACAAATAACTAACACCAAGAGCAATGATCTTTTCAATTGGTTGATTTATGTCTTTAACTGACTTTGACATTTCCTGATAAAGCTTTTCAAAGCCATCTTGAGCAAGTGCAGCAAGCAAGGCTTCTTTGTCTTTGAAATGTCGATACGGTGCCTGATGTGTAACTCCTGCCGTTTTTGCTATTTCCCGAATGGAAAGGGAATCAACTCCATTTTTTTCAATCGCCTCAAGGCTGGCAAGCAAGATCGCCTCACGCAGGTTGCCATGCCGATACGAACCTTCTGTTTTTTCAACTATTTTTTGAATTTTCTTGACCATAAACAAATAATCTCACAAAAATATGTAGACAGCAACTACTTATATGTAGATAATGTCTACATATAGTTTAATATTAATATCCATTTCGTTAACTAAATGCATCTGAAAAGGAGATTTAAATGAAAAGCATTAACAGAAAAATTCTCTTTATCACATTATTTGGCTCATTGTTTTCAATAACTGCGTTCGCCAGAGAAACCACTGGGTGGGAGTTTGAAATTGACCCTATTGCATTTGCACTGAATGGATACTCTGCCCATTTTGGTCCAAGAATTGGAAGTTGGAAATTTGATGTCAACACAGCATCTGAGGATTTGACGAGTAACGAAACTAAAACTTTCTTAAACCAATCTAACTTCTCGGCAAAATTCGTTTCGTATGGCGCCAAAGTTGATTACATCGGTGAGTCAGGCAAGGGATGGCATGTAGGCATACAGTACGATTTATCAAGTTGGACTTATACATCGACTGTTAATAATCAAAAAGCGACTAATACCGTTCAAGATGTTGGACCTCGAATTGGTTATCGTTATACCAGCGGCAATTTCTATGTTGATCCGTGGATTGCTGTTCTAAAGAATATATCGGGAACTGATGCCGTTAGTGTTGGCGGACAAACTTTTCAACCTCAAAAGATTCTGATATTTCCAACGGTACATTTTGGATTCAAATTTTAGTCAATACGATACAAAACTTATATACAAACAATTCTGTTGGTAATTAACTATTGAAAGGATAAAGATATGTCAGGAACTACTAAAGGCGGTGTGCGGTATGTACTTCGTTTAGAAGGATTGTGCGTTTTAGCAGCAGCAATAACTGTGTATACAAAACTTGGCTATGGGTGGGGTACCTTTGCTCTTTTTTTCCTTGTGCCAGATATATCGTTTATTGGTTACCTTGCAGGATCGAGGATTGGAGCATTAAGTTACAACCTGGCTCATTCGTATATCGGACCAATGGTCTTATTGGGTGTTGGTTTTACGACAGTTCCGGCTTTATATTGTGCAGGACTGATCTGGATTGCTCATATTGGCTTTGACCGGGCGATGGGTTATGGACTTAAGTATTCAGAAGGTTTTGGTTTGACACATCTGGGGCTGATTGGAAATCAGAATCGAAACAGAAAATTTATTAGCGCATGAACATGCTCAGGTTTATATTGGAAGCTGCCATTGTTCAACGTCTGCTATCGGGCAAGCTCTTGGTATAGTGAAATGAAAGTGTTGGGTTGTATTTACTCATGTAAAGCCTGATTAACTGTACTCAAATCTTCTTCGCTCAATGTGCCAACCGCATCCTTGAGACGTAAGCGACTGATCAGGTAGTTGTACTCTGCCTGATACAAATCTCGACGGGTAGAATACAGTTGCTGTTGGGCATTCAGCACATCCAGATTTGTTTTTACGCCAAC
>CAIWKC010000009.1 GCA_903913145.1 uncultured Gallionellaceae bacterium
AATATTCTAAGTTAATTTTTTCCAGAAGAGTTTAATTCCGGCTGATAGTTTTTTATCCAAACAACATATTCGCTTATTGGCATTGGTTTTGCAAAATAATATCCCTGCAAAACTTCAACGCCGAGATCAGTTAACAATTCTGCTGTTGAAGAATCTTCAACACCTTCTGCAACGCATTCCAAATTGAGCGATTTAGCAATCGAAACGATTGCGCTGGACATTCTATATCCTGACTTGTCATGAATGCGACGGACGAATGAGATATCTAGTTTGAGTTCGTCAACGGGAATTTCGTGCAACTGTGCAAGCGAGGAATAGCCAACTCCAAAGTCATCAACTGCGATTCCAAATCCTTTGTTATCAAGCTGAATGATGCGTTCCCTGGCGAATTCAACATCTGACAAAGCTATTCCCTCTGTTATTTCCAGCATAATTTGGCTGGGTCTAATATTGGCTTGTTCAATATCATCACAGAACTGTTTTACGATTGAGCTTGAAAATAGTTGCCGCTTGGATAAATTGACAGACAATCTATGATTCTCAGGCAGCAACGGAAAAGTTTGCAGCGCTTGCTGCCAGACTGATTGGCCCAACTTGTCAATTAAACCCATGCTTTCAGCCATCGGAATGAATACCGAAGGGGGAATCCAACCTTGCTCCTGTTCATGCCACCTTGCCAATACCTCCGCGCCGATGACCTCTCGCGTTCGTGCCGATACCAAAGGTTGCAGCCAAGCCTGAATCTCATGTTTATGGATTGCATTCGTCAGTCGGCTTTGAATATAAAAAGACTGCCTGCCAGGCTCTTTGGCAGCGAGGGCATTAAAAAACTGAATATTGTTTCTCCCTTGAGCCTTGGCATAAAACATCGCTCTGTCAGCCTGAGAAAGCAACATTTCGCTGTTGCTGGCATCGTCCGGATACAAAGCGAAGCCGCCACTAAAAGTAAAAGGAAATTCAGTTCCATCAATAGAAATATTCTCCCGCGTTAACTGGGATAGTTTGTTCGAGATTTCCCGAGCGTCTTCCATTGAGGTTAAGTCAGGACACAAAACGACAAATTCATCCCCTCCCCATCGAGAAAGAGTATCCGTACTGCGCAGTGCCGTTTCAAATTTTACAGTGACTTCCTGAAGCAGGCGATCACCGATTTTGTGTCCAAAATTATCATTTACTTGTTTGAAGTGATCCAGGTCAATAAATCCCAAGGCGACCATTTGCCCGTTCCGCTCGGCACGGGTCAATGCCATCTCCAAACGGTCTTCCATGAGCACTCTATTGGGCAAATCTGTTAACGAGTCGTGAAGTGCCATGTGACTAATTTGTTTTTCCTGCATGTAAGATGCGGTAATGTCTCTTACGACGCCACGAATACTGATTACCTGATCATTATGAATGACTGCAGCAAAACGCCCTTCCACCCAATATTGTGCGGCAGGGTTATCATGTCTTCTCAATCGAAAACGAATTGAGGTTTGTTGCTTTTGTCCGTGTGTTAATGCGCTAATCTGCTCCAACACCTCAGTACTATCTTCCGGATGCACACAATTTGTAATGCCACATTGTGAAATATCATCTACTCCGGATAAAATTTTCCACGCTTCAGTTGCACGTAAAAGCTTTCCTTCAAGGGAAAATTCAATGACAGCATCCTGCAATAAATCCAAAGTTTGAATATAGGCACGCTGCTCTTCATCACGCTGTTCTGCTGATACCATTAGTATCGATAACTCTTGGGCAATCACACTAATTTGATCATGCTTGTTGGCATCAACACTATTGAGCGAAGATTTCATTTCCCCAGTTAATCGGTGTTCCTTACCAGCTTCAAATTGTAAAACCGATTCTGTTAACTTATTCAATCGCAAACCGATTCCCTTTAACCAACGGCCAAAGATAATCATTATTAGTGAACCGAAAAGCAGGGTTAGCGCAATCGCCGCAAAAAGCACTTGAGCCAGCGGAATATCATTTTTTATCGGTTCACGTACGATGATTCTTAGCGGTATGGAAGTTCCATCCACCATAGATAACTTAGTCCACTCAAAACTTCCCTCCTGATAAGTGGTGTCTTTGATACCGAATTGAGCATATTCTAAACTCGTGGGCTGGATTTCTTCGAGTGAAAGGTTACCCGCAGAACTGAGCAAGGGGTGGCTACCCAAAGAAATGTAGGTCGTCGTCATGGGAAAACTCAACCGCTTTAAGGTTTCACTATCCCAAGCGCTAAAAAAATAAACATTTAATCCTTTGTTCGCGGCACTGAGTGTTTTTTTGAAACGGCTGTAGAGAACTGAATGTTCCTCATCGACCCATAATAGTTGGTTATTTGATAGGGCGGCCTGAAAATGTGGCGTTTCGGCATGCACCCAATAATTAAAGACCAACTCTCCGCTACTTGCGTCGGTAATTAGTATGCCTTCATATCCCAAATTTTCCGATTGGGCGATGAAAAACGAATTAAATTTCTGCCTGCGTAGCGGCTCTTTTAATCTTGCAATGCCAGACCAATCGATAATACTGAGCAAGTGATCTGCATTTTCTTCCCGTCTGCGTTCCATATCCTTAAAGCGTGGAACCATATGTTTAATGGTTTCATTAAGTTCTGTACCATTCAGTTTTTCGGTATAGTTTTCATAAATAATGACGATGATAGCGCTTGTTGCAATAGAAAATGCGACGAGCAGCATGGTAAGCCGAATATTAAATACTCTAAGTAACGTTACCGGTATTTTGCGTTTGGAATACACGTCCATAATTATTGATCGGCCGGGGAATTTCTTATAAATTGTGAAAACTTCAGATTTGATTCAACTTCATTTCCTGCCATACCGAGAAAAAATTTTTCGGTCGTCGCTACCGCGTTTGCATTCCAAATACATTGCTCTGGATACATACCAGGATTATTCTGCAGCACGGTGGCAAGTAAATCTTTATTTGCCTCTTCGAACCCGGGTTGGCTAGCCAATGTTTCAACCAGCTCCGGGACGGAATGATGCGATATCCAGCTTAAAGTATTATCAAACATACGCTGAACTTTCTTGACCGTCGCCGGATATTTGGCAAATACATCTTCACGAGTTGCCAATGCTGCATGCACAAAAGTACCACCCAATAACTGGCTACTTTGTTTTGGGTTATATAGATTAACCAAAATTGCCGCCTCACCTTGCTTAACCAACTCAGTGGCAAAGGGTTCATCACCCATAATTGCGTCAACCGTATTGCTTATCAACGCCGAGCGCTGCGCTTCCCGGTTTTGACCAGCCGGGATAATTTGAACTTCACTTAACTTTAACCCTGCCCCGCGTAGTACATACTCTGTAAGCATTTGTGAAGTTGAACGTGCAGTCCTCGTACTGGTATTTACACCGATTCGCCTGCCTTTGAGTTGCGCAATATTGTGTATTTTTCCCTTGAGATCACTTCGAATCAACAAAGTGACCATGGCTGACTGGCTCAATTGACCTATTGCCAGCAAAGGCATTTGATCGGCCCGAGCTGAAGCAATTGCAGGCAGTCCAACAACCGCGAAATCGCTATTGTTGTCATTCAAATCTCGCACTGCCAACGGTCCACCGGAAAAAAAACGCAGTTTGAGTTCAATTCCCTCCGCTTGATCTGCACCGATTGCTTTAGCCAATTGAACAGGTAAATAAACCAGGGATCCGGGACCGGGTACTGACAAGACAATTGTTTCTGCGTAACTCATGTTTGCAGCAAACAAAAATGAAACAATCCAAACGATAATGATTTTTAAAAGCATAGCCATTTTAATCATACAAATTAATCAAAAAAATACAATGTTAGAATAGTGTAATATTAATGCATTTTCCATGGATAACAGTAACATCAAGCAAATTATTTTTCAAAATTACCAGCTAATTGCCGAACCTTACGCTCATCTGGACTGCGCAAAATATATACAGCTAATTTTTTTAGGGTCTGCATTTTTATCACAGAATTTTTTTAGAAGAAGCTGTAAGTATAAATACGTACGTAGTTGTGCGGATTGTTTTGCATGGAATTACCGCTAGAATGCTCGTAACAGTAGCCCCCTGCTGTTGATCCCCCCAACGCACATCTACCCCCCCAGATGTGCGTTATCTTTTGCACAATCAATAATTCAATATCCCACAAAATTGCAATATTTAATTGCTAACATTGGCTTCTGAACTGAAACAAGACTATATTATCGGCTAATTATTTATTGGGGATGACAACATGGCAACTCTGCTCGCGCAATTAAAATCAATGACAGCTATTGTTGCCGATACCGGTGACATAGAAGCAATACGCAAGCATCTTCCTGAAGATGCTACAACCAATCCTTCACTCCTGTTAAAGGCAGCCTCATTGCCCCAGTATGCGCCCTTGATAACGGATTCCATCGCATGGGCAAAATCACAAAGCAATGACCGCGAGCAGCAAGCACATGATGCAATGGACAAACTTGCTGTGGATGTCGGCCTGGAGATTCTAAAGATCGTACCCGGTCGAATTTCTACCGAAGTTGACGCGCGCCTATCTTTTGACACCTTGGCAACACTCTCAAAAGCACGCAAATTAATCCGCCTGTACAATGAAGCTGGTATCAAGAATGAAAGGGTTTTAATCAAAATTGCTTCAACCTGGGAAGGCATCCGTGCAGGTGAAATACTTGAACATGAGGGTGTCCACTGCAATCTTACTTTGATGTTTGGCTTTGCGCAGGCACGCGCATGCGCTGAAGCGGGCGTCACACTTATCTCGCCATTCGTAGGGCGTATTTTTGATTGGCAGAAAGCTAAAGAAGGGCGCACTGACATTCCTGTTGAGGAAGACCAGGGTGTATTGTCTGTACGTCGTATTTACCAGTATTACAAAGAGTACGGCTACCCCACTACGGTTATGGGTGCCTCATTTCGAAATAGTGGAGAAATACTTGCTCTGGCAGGCTGCGACCGCCTTACCATCAGCCCCCCATTACTTCAGGAGCTCCAAAATACCGAGGGAGAATTGAAACGTCGACTAGTTTATACCGGAACAATTAAGGCGCGGCCTGCCTCAATGACAGAAGCCGAATTTCGTTGGGAAATGAATGAGGATGCAATGGCAACAGAAAAATTAGCCGAAGGAATTCGTGGTTTTACGGTCGATCAGATTAAACTTGAAAAAACTCTCGCCGAGAAATTGTAATACACTATTGTTCAACCGAGATTTTCCATTAGAAATGATTTAAACGAAAGTGTACTGATTCCTATGCAAAACTCGAACTGGCAAACATTTCTCGAAACGCAAGGAGCGCGACTCGAAGATGGCGTAGTACAAAATTTTGGTAGCGCAAGCGATGAGTGTATCGCCACTCGTGACGGTACAGTTATCTGCGACTTAAGCCAATTCGGCGTTCTGAAAGTAAGCGGAGAAGATGCCCAGACTTTTTTGCAGAATCTGTGCAGTAACGATATTAAGACAATAACGCCCAGTCTTGCCCAACTCAATAGCCTCAACACTGCCAAAGGGCGCGTGCTGGCAACCTTTCTGGTTTGGCAAAGCGGCGCAGATTACTTTTTGCAACTTCCGCATACCTTACTTGCACCAATACATAAAAAACTGTCGATGTATGTTTTACGCGCTAAAGTCAAAATCGAAGTTGGCGATTCTCAACTGATTAGCTTTGGAATCTCCGGCAATCAAGCAGAAGACATTTTAAAATCTATTATTGGTTCTGTTCCGCAAACAGATCTTGGTATAGAAAATAATGCTGCAACTAGCATTATTCGAATCGGATCTGATCGCTACCAGGTCAATACGAAACCGGATAGCGCAGTTGGTTTATGGCAACAACTCAGCACACGCTCGCGTCCGGTCGGATCACCCTGCTGGGATTGGCTCCATTTACGTGCAGGTATACCGGTCATATTGCCGGCCACTCAAGAGCAG
The DNA here is from genome assembly GCA_903913145.1 of uncultured Gallionellaceae bacterium. Taxonomy (GTDB): domain Bacteria; phylum Pseudomonadota; class Gammaproteobacteria; order Burkholderiales; family Gallionellaceae; genus PALSA-1006. Next base: position 5,923 of record CAIWKC010000009.1, read on the forward strand.
TTTATTTTGCAGATGCTAAATCTTGAAATTTTGGGCGGAGTCAGTTTCAAAAAGGGCTGCTATCCCGGTCAGGAGATCGTGGCACGTATGCATTATTTGGGAAAAGTAAAACAGCGCACCTACCTCGCGCATGTAGAAAGTGAAGCGCCTATACAACCCAATGATTCACTCTATAGTGACGATTTTAGCGGTCAAAGCAGCGGCAATATTTTGAATGCGGCTCCTTCACCTCAAGGCGGTTACGATGTCCTGGCTACGCTACATACCAGCAGCGTAGCTAACTCACATCTCGTACATTGGAAAACTCCAGATGGTGCTGCCCTGAATATTCTGGCATTGCCCTACTCTTTCCCTGTTGAAAAGTCGGCATAGTCGTAACCCACAGACATCGCTTTTTTATTCAGTCGATCGTCAGGAAGGTCACCGCTAAAAAATAGTTAATATAAATGACTATGTCCGTAAATAGCTTCAGTGGCGTCTTAAGCCTTTCAGTGTATGAAGTTTTTAAGGCATAAACACTATTCAAACATGATTTGTCACTGCGCTCAACTTCACCCCCTCCCCAACCCTGATGAACTAACTAGCCATTTGACTAATGGCTGGCAAATGGCTAGTTAGTTCATCAGGGACTGAGGGAATAGGTGTTTATGTATTCTAGTGTAGTGTTTTGAAAAAATTACCAACCCTATTTACGGACAGAGCCATTTAAATTTATCAGCAGATGTCAATCAAGCAGTCGCTTCCGCCTGAACTACCGGGCTCGTTCCCGCCGCGTGTCCCAGCATCGATAGCTCATCCACCGAGAGCACTTTATTGGCATCCAGCAGGATCACAAACTTGCCCGCCACTTTGCCCATGCCCGAGATAAAGTCCACCCGGATCTTCGCACCAAATG
>CAIWKC010000010.1 GCA_903913145.1 uncultured Gallionellaceae bacterium
CTGCCCATGCCTAACCTAACGTTCGAGCGGGACTGCCGCGAAGCAGCCCGCGTCAGACAATCAGCTTTACGCTAGCGCAGATCACCGGGAGTTTAAATGCAGCACATCCTTGTCTATTCAGATTCGTTGTCGTGGAGCATCATTCCTACGACCACATAATATGCGAAGCAGGCTAGAATCCGCCTAACTTGGCTTTAATCATAAAATCTCTACCCCTTGCTTTTTTAGCATAGAGACAAGCGTAATTAACGGCAATCCAATCAGAGCATTGGGATCATTACCTTCGATGCGGCTGATCAGCGCAATTCCCAGTCCTTCAGATTTTGCGCTTCCGGCGCAATGATAGGGTTGCTCTTTGAGAAGATAACGTTCGATTTCTTCATCGCTGGAGTTGCGGAAAGTGACCTTTGTTTCATCAATTTCCGTTTGCATTTTGCCATCACCTGAATTTAATAACGTCAAGGCCGTATAAAACACAACAGTCTTTTCGCGCATTGAACGCAGTTGTCGGACTGCATTGTCATGCGTATACGGCTTTCCTAATTGTTGCCCGTCAAGCAACGCCACCTGATCGGACCCAATGATTAATGCGTTGGGGTAGTCATTTGCTACAGCTTGCGCTTTAAGTATCGAGAGACGAGCCGATGTTTGTCTGGCTGTTTCGCCGGGAAGCGGCGATTCGTCAACATTTGGAGCCGTGGTTTTGAATGGAATTTGCAATATGGAAAGCAGTTGCGCCCTATATATAGAGGTCGAGGCAAGGACAAGCGGCTGAGAATTCAAGATAAATCCTTAAAACGTCTTTGACAGAGAGGGGCAGAATATATATCATGCGCGCCTCATGTTTGCACGGCCTTTCATTGATAGCGTAGATTTTGCCAATAATGGCAGGGAATTATGCGGTGAAATTCCGATAGTTGCCTTGTCTAGGCTAAGCGATTTGTTAGCTAATTCAGATGGAACGCTGAGTTATAGAGTGACTGGATCGCGAGAGGGTGATGCCCACAAGCTGGAAATCGAACTAGAAGGTTTGTGTCATTTGCGTTGCCAACGTTGTCTGGATGCCTTTAATTATCCTATCGAGATAATTTCGCACTTGCTGTTGCTCCCGGCCGACAAGTTGGATGAGATAGATGATGACGTGGATGCCATTGAGGCAACAACGCAACTGGATGTGATGGCATTGATTGAAGATGAAGTATTACTGGGGTTGCCATTTGCACCCAGGCATCCTGAAGAGTCATGCAGTGCATCATTGAAAGATTTACAACAGTCAGCCAATCCATTCGCTGTTTTGGCCGCATTAAAAAAGTAGTAATTTGGTTTTTTTGAGGAGTTATCATGGCAGTTCAGCAGAATAAAAAATCACCGTCAAAACGTGGCATGCACCGCGCGCACGACTTTTTGACAAATCCCGCACTGGCAGTAGAACCTTCTACTGGCGAGCCGCATCTGCGTCACCATATCAGTCCGAGCGGTTTTTACCGTGGCAAAAAAGTAGTTAAAACCAAAGGCGAATAAGCTCGTTGAGTTTATTTAGCAGTCTCCCGTTGAATTGGAATTCGGGAAGTTTGACTATTTCTAGTGCTAGGGGATAGCCCAGTGGGTATTACAGTAGCTATTGATGCCATGGGTGGGGATCACGGTACACGGGTAACCGTTGCCGCAGCAGTCGCTTATCTCGAGAAACATCCTGACGATACCGTAGTCTTGGTCGGATTGCCCGATGCCATCGAAGTTGAGCTAAATAAGCTGAACTTCGGTGACCGGACTCGTCTGCGTATCCATGCAGCCAGCGAAGTGGTTGGAATGGATGAGTCGCCGCAAATTGTATTGCGCAGTAAAAAAGATTCATCCATGCGCGTTTCCATCAACTTGGTTAAAAACGGAGAAGCTCACGCTTGCGTGAGTGCCGGCAATACTGGCGCGCTAATGGCGACTGCCAGGTATGTACTAAAAACGTTGCCGGGAATCGACCGTCCAGCTATCGCTTCTTTCCTGCCAACGGTGAAAGGGCAGGTTTGTATGCTTGACCTAGGTGCGAACGTCGATTGTTCCGCAGAACATTTATTGCAGTTCGCGCTCATGGGGAGTGCCTTGGTCGCGGCTCTGGAGCATAAAGAAACCCCCACAATTGGACTGCTGAATATCGGAAGCGAAGACATTAAAGGCAATGACGTTGTGAAAAAAGCCGCTGAGCTATTGCAGGCCAGCGACCTCAACTTTTTTGGCAATGTTGAAGGTAACGACATTTTCCTGGGTATTACAGACGTGGTGGTTTGTGATGGATTCGTGGGCAACGTAGCCTTGAAAACAGCCGAGGGCGTCGCCAAAATGATGGGCGGATTCCTGCGTCAGGGGTATAACAAAAATTGGTTTACCAAGTTTGGCGCGTTGGTATCGATTTCAGTGCTTAAAGCCTTCAAACACAGACTGGATCATCGGCGATACAATGGTGCAAGTTTCCTGGGACTAAAAGGCATCGTGGTCAAAAGCCACGGCTCAGCCGACACATTTGCATTCTTGTGTGCGATCGAACGTGCAGCTGAAGAATCTCGCGGTGGGATGTTGCAACAGATAAGCGAACACGTTGAAAAATGGCATCTTGACCGCCAACAGAATGTAGGGGAGATAGTGTGATCCATTCTAAAGTCATCGGCACAGGCAGTTATTTACCCGCCAAGGTGCTCACTAATGTTGATCTGGAAAAAATTGTCGATACGACCCATGATTGGATATTTACTCGAAGCGGTATTGTCGAGCGCCATGTTGCAGCAGAAAATGAATTCACTAGTGATCTGGCGTTGCAAGCCAGCCTCAAAGCAATTGAGGCTGCGGGTATCGAAGCTAATGAAATTGATCTAATCATCATAGCCACCACTACGCCGGATCAACCTTTCCCAAGTTCGGCTTGTATTTTGCAGGACAAACTCGGAATCAAGAATGGTGGCGCAGCCTTTGACATGCAGGCTGTGTGTGGAGGTTTTGTTTATGCTCTAAATACAGCTGATATGTATATCAGGGGTGGACAAGCTAAAACAGCCCTGGTAATTGGCGCAGAAGTGATGACGAGGTTGCTCGATTGGAAAGACCGCACTACCTGCGTCCTGTTTGGAGATGGTGCGGGCGCCGTCATTTTGCGAGCTTCATCCGAACCCGGCATCGTTGCAAGTAAGTTGCATGCGGATGGTAGCCATCGAGAAATGTTAAAATCCGATCCTTTAATCTACATGGATGGTAAAGCTGTATTTAAGTTCGCAGTCAAAGTGTTAAGTGAGGTTGTTGAAGAGCTGCTTGAAGATCAAAATATGAGTGGATCTGATATACACTGGCTAGTGCCGCATCAAGCCAATATTCGTATTATTGAAGCAACGGCAAAGAAATTAGGGATGGGATTGGATAAAGTGGTGGTCACAGTTGCAACTCAAGGAAACACTTCAGCCGCCTCGATTCCATTGGCGCTGGATACAGCAGTAAGAGATGGGCGTATTAAATCAGGACAAAACATCCTTCTCGAGGCTGTAGGAGGAGGGTTTACTTGGGGTGCAGTATTGATTAAGTGGTAAGCGAAAGCTGTTGCAAGACGTTAGTCGCAAGTTCACGCTAAGCCTGACTAAATACTATCGACTAAATAACTTATAGACTGATTTTCAAAATGAATAAATTTGCTTTTGTATTCCCCGGTCAAGGTTCTCAATCGCGTGGCATGATGAACAATTATGCTGAGTTTGCGGCTGTAAAAGAGACATTTAC
>CAIWKC010000011.1 GCA_903913145.1 uncultured Gallionellaceae bacterium
GGTCGCAACGTTTCCGACAACATCAGTCCGTCGAATTTGGCCACGTAATAGTCGACGCCGACGCGTTTGCCCATCGAGCGGTTCGCCTCCGACGACAGGGATGAATGCATCACCACCGGTATGCTGTCAAAGCGCCTGTCCGCCTTGATATGCTGGGTCAGCACATAACCGTCCATCTCCGGCATCTCCGCATCCACCAGGATCACCTGAATCTGGTCATGCAAGTCCACTCCCGTGTTGTACGCGGCATCCGCCAGTCCCTTCAAACGGCCCCAGCCTTCCAGTCCGTTGTGCGCCTGGATATGTTTGACGCCCATCTTGTCCAACACTTCGGCTATTTTCTTACGCGCCACCGAGGAGTCATCTACGAAAAAGACCGACTTTTCATGTCCATCTTCCACTTTCTCCACCGCCCCCACCACCGCTTCGCCAAACGCGCTCGCCATGATCTGCTCCACGTCCAGTATGGACACCAGTGTGCCGTTGGGCAACTCGGTGATCGCCGTGATCAGGTGCGAATTGCCGCTCATCATGCCTTCGGCAGCGCGTACTTTGTCCCAGTCCACGCGAATGATGCGGTCCACATCGCGCACTAAGAAACCCAGTACATGGCGGCTGTATTCCGCTACCATCATCACGCTCTGTGCACCCGGGTCGCCCAAGCCCATGAAGGACGACAGGTTGAGCACCGGCATCACATGGCCGCGCAGGCTGACGATGCCGTCCACGCCGTGCGGCATGTTCGGGGTCTTGGTGATGCGCACGCCGCGCGTCACTTCTTTGACCTTGAACACGTTAATGCCAAACACTTCATTTGAACCGATGGAGAACAACAGGATCTCCATTTTGTTGGAACCGGCCAGACTGGTGCGCGCGTCGACCGCATCGAGCAGTCCGACACTGTCTTGGTTACTGCTTGTTTCTGTATATGACATGGTCGGTTCCTCTCAGCTCAGCAGGCGCGCCAGTGTTTGCGCCAATTTTTGCGGTTCGAATTTGGGCACGTATTCATCTACCCCCACGGCCTTGCCCAGTTGCTGGTTGGAGTCGCTGGACAAGGAGGAATGCATCAGCACGGGGATGTCGGCAAAGCGTTTGTCCGCTTTGACTTTGCGTGTGAGCATGTAGCCGTCCATTTCGGGCATTTCCACATCCGTTAAGATCACCTGAATGATGTCGCTCACCGGAATATGCGAGGCATCGGCATAGTCGGCTATTTTCTTGAGTTCGATCCACGCGCGGTTGCCGTTGATGGCGGAGATGTATTTCACCTGCATGGCGTCCAAGGTCTTTTCGATTTGCTTGCGTGCTACCGAGGAGTCATCGGCAAAGAAAACGGTGCGGTTGGGGATGGCCAGCGGTTGCACGCTTTTGGCGATAAGGTCGTCGCTGCCAAACTGGCCGGTTTCGGCCAAGACCTTTTCCACGTCCATCATCATGACCAAACGTTTGTCCGGCAATTCGGTGACGGCGGTCACAAGTCCGCCGGTTTGGGAGTTGAGCATTTCCGGGGGCACGCGCATGGAGGACCAGTCCAGCCGTAAAATAGTGTCCACGGCTTCGACCAGAAAGCCCTGCGTATGGCCGTTGTACTCGGTGACGATCATGATGACGGGCTTGGCGTCGCATTGCACGCCGACGTATTTGGCCAGGTCGATTACCGGCACCAGTGCACCGCGCAAACTCACCATGCCTTCCACGGCGTTCGGCATGTCCGGTGATTGGGTGATCTCGGGTACGCGCATGACTTCGCGTACTTTGAACACGTTGATGCCGTACGTCTCGCGCCGGCCACTGCGGTTGTCCACTCCCAACGTGAACATCAGTATCTCCAGCTTGTTGTTCCCCGCCAGTTTCGTGCGTGCATCTATGTTCTTTAATAGTTCGGACATTACAGCCACCTGGTTAAATTTCAATCAAACAAAAAATCAGAAATAAATTGAATCTGTATATTGATAACTTGTAGGAGCGTTTTTTAAGTCACTTTCGAGTAATTTTCAGTAAAACCAAACCGGATCAACAATGAATTCTCATTTCAACTCATGCTAACTTTAAGGCTGAAAATTGCGGAGGCCTTAAGAATATTTCTTGGCTGTATCAACAACCTCAAATTATTTACGAGGTGGCTTTAACCTCAGTATGATCGGAAGTATATTTAGAGGGCGATAATTGTGCAACAGATAACTTGCTGGAATAACATTTTGTCATAGCCGAACTTTGCTTTCCTGTAAGAAGGGATTGCGTCCATTCAAGTCCGGTATTTTTACCCGGTTCGCTCTGTTTAATTCTTTAAACCCAGATAATCCATTAGAAACCAATGCAGATGTGTGAGGCCGATTTATCGGGCGAAGCGGGCAAACATCGCCAGATAAATCGGCCTCACACAAAACCCTGCAGTCTAATGGACAATCTGGGTTAAAAAAGAATTAGTTAAGTGAAAACAGGACAATCTTCATTGAAAACTATAGCGCAAGCCTACCTTATCCATATAGTCGGCGTCCGCGAATGCGGGCACGATGGGCGGCACGTTGTTCGCTTTCGGTGAGTGCACGAGGTTTTTTGTCGGCAAAAGGGTTTTTACCCGCTTTGAATTCAATTCGAAGTGGCGTACCTTGTAATTTAAACGCATCACAGAAGCATTTTTCCAGATAGCGCCGATAACTCTCCGGAATCTTGTCCAATGCACTACCGTGAACAATGATCAGCGGTGGATTACTTCCACCCTGGTGGGCATAGCGCATTTTTGGCCTGAAAATACTACCACGCGGAGGCTGTTGTTTTTCAACCGCCGCAAGCAAAACGCGTGTCAACTGAGGTGTGGCAAGCTTGGCCATTGCAGCCGCATAAGCCTCATTGACAGACTTTAGTACCGAGTCTACCCCGCTGCCGTTTAAAGCGGAGATGAAGTGATGTTTTGCAAAACTTAGAAAGTGAAGCTTGCGATCAATGTCTCTTTTCGCGGTATCGCGCTTGTATTCATCCAGTCCATCCCATTTATTCACTGCAAGAACCAAAGCACGACCTGCTTGCAAAACAAAATCGGCCAAATGAGCATCTTGTTCTGTGATTGAATCACTTGCATCAACCACTAACACGACAACGTTGGCATCTTCAATGGCCTGCATTGTTTTTACAACTGAGAATTTTTCGATCGCTTCGTCAATTTTTCCCCGGCGCCGCACACCTGCAGTGTCTATAATCGTATAAGGCTTGCCACCACGCTCGAAGTCGATATAGATGCTATCGCGAGTTGTGCCGGGTTGATCAAAAGCTATAACGCGCTCTTCGCCCAGAATAGCATTCACTAAAGTTGATTTGCCCACATTAGGACGACCGACTATCGCAAGTTTGGGGTGATCAGATTTTTCTTCTGCTTCTTCTACTTGGACAGGCAACTCATCTAATGCCAATTCGATCATCTCGCTGACATTATCACCATGCGCGGATGAAATAGGGAGAGGCTCACCTAGGCCCAATTCAAAAAATTCACTTGTAATACGTGAACGCTGCATTCCCTCGGCTTTATTGACCAGTAGTAAGAGTTTACGCCCGGTTTTTCTCAATTGAGAGCCAATTATTTTGTCTTGCGGAGTCAGTCCCTCACGACCATCCACAAGAAACAACACCAAATCTGCCTCATCGATTGCCTGACGAGTTTGCTTGGCCATTTCGTGCAAAATACCCTCCTTGGCAACAGGCTCCAGTCCGCCAGTATCGACTATCAGATACGGACGTTCACCGACGCGCCCTCGTCCGTAATGGCGATCGCGTGTTAGCCCGGGGATATCGGCAACTAAAGCATCACGACTGCGAGTCAATCGATTGAACAGAGTGGATTTTCCCACATTGGGACGACCAACTAATACCAGTGTGGGTAGCATGAGGAATTCACTTTAGAAAGAATACAATCATTATTAAAATGCAAAAGATACAAATGAGTTGGTGTCGGTTTGCTTTTCACTGTTTTATATTAAAGCAACAGACATTTATTGCAGCTCTAGTGAACTGTAATAAAATACAAACTACCATTTCTGGTTTGCACGACAAAGCCGTTATCAGCCTGAACCGGATTAGAACGTACTGCACTGCCGTCTGTACTCATTCGCGCCACAAAGCTTCCATCGTCACGATTCATGGCATGCAAATAACCTTCAAAGTCTGCCACAATTAAATAATTATCAAGCGCGAGTGGTGCAGTTATGCGACGATTGGTCAGTTGATCGTTTTTCCAATATGAGCTTCCGCTCAATTTATCAAGCCCCAATACATTGTCGCCAACATCACTTAAGTACAAATATTTACGTGACATCGTCAAACCTTTATCACTGGAAATATCTCGATTCCATAACGATGCCCCTTGATCGGCATCGAAACAGGCCAGATGCCCCTGAAATGCCACGGCACACACTTGACTATCATCTAACATTGGAATGCTGATTATGTCACTGATGCGCTCCAATTCGGTACTACCATGCGGCTGTGATACTGAAGATTCCCAAATGATCACGCCATTATGCAATCCAATTGCGGAAAGCTTTCCCGCTGCGAAGCCGGCATACACAATATTATTTCTGATCATCAAACCAGCGTTACCACGTGCTACCAAAGCAGGTGTAGAACGCTCATATAACCAAAGTCGCTTCCCGCTATTCGCATCCAATCCGGCTATGCGACCATCTTCTGAACGAACTACCACAACACCATCTGCAAGTTTAGGCACGCTGAGCACTTCACTCGAAACTTTGCTCGTCCATCTCAATTTGCCTGTTGATTCTTCATATAGAGCAACATCACCTTTATCGCCACCTACCAATACAGCGCCGTTACCTGATCCAACCCCACCCGATATAGAAAATGCATTCACGATTTTCCAGCGCAAATTTCCTGTAAGCAAATCAAAGCACTGAATTTCATTTTTTTGATTTGCTGCAATGACAGAATTTGCCGTGATAGCAGGATGCAAAACATCTATTCCGGAATTACCCAAACTCTCCTTCCAGCAATAAGAACGATCCCTTTGCAAGCAAGCTAGGCCAACTGTACTTACTGCATGCTGCCATCGAACTTCAAATTTTGCAGTTGATTTAAAATTTACCAACTGAGCCGGTTTGATTTGAATTGCGTCGGATGAGCATCCCGTCACAATGACGAGCAAATACAGCACGGCAATGTAACGGCCTAATATCATTTAGCGTCCCCGAGACCATCCAGTTTCAACTGAACCAAATTGCGGTACATGCTTTTGGCTTCAATTTTTTCCAAGGCTTCTTTATAAGCGGCTTTCGCTTCTACAGTCTTACCCTGAGCGGAGAGTACATCGCCTTTCAGATCGGCGTACAAGCCGGTAAATGCTTCAGGATGAGTGGCATTCAGTTGCGCCAAGGCCTCATCAAATTTCTTCTCATCCAGCAAAATGCTGGCCATTTTCAAACGTGCCGTATCTTGCAGTGTAGGTTCGGCGGCATGTTCAATAATCCATTGCAATTGGGTCTTGGCACGGGTTGTATCCTTTGCCTGCAAATTAGCTTGAACAGCTAACAGTTGGGCACGCGGTGCGTAAGCACTATTGCCAAACTTATCGACCAGCGCCGCAGCCGCGTCATTCACACGTTTCGGGTCATTGCTCGTTGTTTGCTTCATTACTTCGGCATACAGCTTGGCAGCCTCACCGGCTTGTTCTGCCTGATGGTTTTTCCAAAATTGCACGCCTGAAAATCCAAGCAGCGCTATCACGACAGCCCAGATCACCCACTTACCATTTTCGTTCCACCAACTTTTTAGCGCATCTACCTGCTCTTGTTCCTGCAAATCGAGTGTTGACATTTTTCTTTCCTATTTTGACAAATTAATTTCACGAATTTTCTGTTGCAAATCTTTTAGCGCCACTCGTTGCTGCTCTCCTCCACGCAGTGGTTTTAGCATGACAGCATTCGCCGCCACTTCATCATCACCGATAACGACAGCACATGTCGCCGCGCTACTGTCCGCTTTTTTCATCTGGGATTTGAAGCTCCCACCCCCACAATGCAGGATTACACGCAATCCATTATCGCGCAAATCTTCTGCAACACGCCAAGCCATATTTTGTGCAAGTTCACCCTGATGTACCACATACACATCCAAAACAGAAACCGGATTTTGCATGCCATCCTCCTGCAATAAAGCAAGCAGGCGTTCAACCCCCATGGCAAATCCACAAGCTGGTGAAGACTTGCCACCAATCTGCTCGATTAGACCATCATAGCGGCCACCGGCACAAATAGTGCCTTGTGCTCCCAGACGCGTCGTTACCCACTCGAAAACCGTACGGTTGTAATAATCCAATCCGCGCACCAGTCGGGGATTAATCTCGAATGGAATACCGTGTTCATTAAGTCTCGACTGAACTGACTCGAAATGTTTGAGTGCATCTTCTTCCAACTCATCCATTAACTTCGGCGCTGAGCCTATTACCGCCTGCATCGCCGGATTTTTGCTATCAAGTATGCGCAGCGGATTGCTGTACAAGCGCCGCTGAGCATCGGCATCCAATATTTCTTTGTGTTGCTCGAAATACGCTATCAGCATATCGCGATGACGTTGTCTCGATGCCGCGTCACCCAGCGAATTAATCTGTAATGACACATCTCGAATACCTAATTTTTTCCATAGCCTTGCGCACATCACAATCTGCTCGGCGTCAATATCCGGCCCGGCAAAACCCAAAGATTCAACACCGATCTGATGAAATTGACGATAGCGCCCTTTTTGCGGACGCTCATGACGAAACATTTGTCCGGTGTAATAAAGGCGCTGTGGTGCGTTATACAATAAATTATGCTGCAAGACGGCCCGCACACAGGAAGCTGTACCCTCCGGGCGCAGTGTAAGTTCATCGCCATTCAGGCTATCGGCAAAACTGTACATTTCCTTTTCAACAATGTCTGTGACTTCGCCAATTGCGCGTTTAAAAAGCGCGGTCGGTTCTACCAAGGGCATACGTATATTGCGATAACCGTAACCTTCGAGCCAGTCGCGTACCGTATCCTCGAACCACAGCCACAACTGTGCTTCATCCGGCAAAATATCATTCATGCCGCGAACGGCTTGTAAAGTTGAATTACTCATTGAAAGCAGAAAGTGACAAATGAGAGTCAAACGACCATCGCTGACTAACACCGTAAGATTAACAGGGGCGTAATTTTAACAGGAATGCGGCTATTTCAGAAGCTGAATAACCAATACAGCAGAAGTTCCACGTCCTATGATATTTGACGTAAAAACTCGGAAGTTCATCATTATCCGCTCCAGAGTCACACCAAGCCTTTATTCCCCCGCAATCTTCCGATGGCCAAACAACACTTAATCAGGTTTTAAACTGATGCCCCCAATTGAAGTGAATTTGCTACATCACCAATTTTTCGGCGGGTATGCCGACACGGACGTTGCCCCACAAGCGACCATTAATCTGAATCGGCATTGCAATATCGCAAAGGATTTCGCCTGTATCACGCAAATAGGTACGTATCAGCATGGCTGTGTTATTGCTCGCTGCGCGCAATTCTCCGGGATTATTGAATTTTCGATCACAGCGGTTTCCAACTAGATCGATTGCTTCATTTCCGGTGAGTGGCTTGGAAAACTGAGCGTTGTGCGAAGATAGGTAGCCGTCCGTATTTACTCCAACCGCGTAGGCGCAACCGGGTATTGATTTGAATGCTTCCTCAAGCAGCGGCAGACAGCGGCGGGTGTATTCCTCGCCCCAGGACACATGATATTTTTGCGGCTTATGATTACCGTAAGGTTTGTAATTCGTATCAAAAAGATCCAGACCACTTTGCGCCATTTCCGCCAGGGCATCCTGCAATTTGTTGCGGAACATACGTACTTTTTGAACTCCAATTTCAAATGAGCCTTCTCCAATATTAAACCTTGAAACCAGTTCCTGAATTACTTCTGTTGATTGTGATAACTCTGTGGTTCTGTGACTTGATTCCTCCATGCTGTCACTTACCGTGATCGACAAATCATGGATTTGGTTTACCTGCAGGTGCACATGGGAATTCGTTGCAGACAATTGGGCCATAGAAAAAGAGATATGCACTAGTTGTTCACAAGTGCTGTCAAAATCGCCGACCATGGTCTGGAACTGCTCAGCAGAACGTCCGACGACTTCACGTGCGCGCTGGATATCCATGCTAATGACATCGTTTTCGGCACGGGTGTTGCGAACCTGGTTTAACATCGCAGTGACATTTTCGGTGATATCTGCAGTGGCTTTATTTACCCGTTCTGCAAGCTTTCTGACTTCATCGGCAACCACCGCAAAACCACGCCCGGCCTCTCCCGCGCGTGCGGCCTCGATTGCGGCATTCAGTGCAAGCAGGTTGGTCTGGTCGGAAACATCCTTGATCAGGCTGGCGAACTGATTAACACTTTCGGAGCGCTTAGACAGGTCTTCAACTGTTTTATTAAATTGCAAGACTTTTTCTCCTACCGCATTGATCCTGGAAAAAATATCTTGCATTTCAGTTAACGATATCCGTGCCTTTTCCAGATTCTGGTTGGTTGAGTCAGAAATTACTTGTGTACTGCCGGTGACATCGGAAATCGATTTGGTCGCTTCGTTGCTGTACGTGAAGACAATTTCCGTCAATTCTCTCTGTTGGTGAACGGCAGACACAGTTTCGTCAATCCGAACTTTTACCTTGGTTGCTTCTTGAGCAACAGAAACACTAGACTTGCGCACTTCGCTGATAATGTGCCTCATTTTGGCGGCAAAACTGTTGTAGCTCTGCGCGAGCTGACTGAATTCGTCGTGGGTAATTTGTGGCAAATCGCACGAAAAGTCGCCTTCTCCTTTGCTTATTTCCTCGAAAATATGGGTGATCGTCTTCACTGGACGTACGATAAGGTAACGCATATGCAGGATTTGCAGAAGGCTACAGACAAGGGCGATGGCAGTCAGTGTCAATAGTGCGCTCCATCCAAAACTGAATGGCGCCAGGATTGCTTTAGCAGCTACTTCACCGAGTTGTTGAGCTGAAATGGCTGCCTGAACCTCCGTTTCGACGTGACGGTATACGACCAGATAAAAGAGATTGAACAGGAACAGGAACAGGAAGCTCATCAGCTTTTTCGTGAGCGAGTTCCAAAAAGTTCGCTCGACCCAATCGTAGGTGTTCCAAAAAGTAGACATTAAATTCACCTCTCCATTATGGTTTCCTCTTAGTTGAGGGAAGATTGCCTTTTTTAACCTACTTTATATCACTAGCAATCAGAATATCTTTAAGCTTTTTCAACTAACTTTATGTCCTGTCTTTTTCACGGCAAAGCGACTGCCTCCTGAATGCTTAGCATGGAAAATAATACCGTTGGCTACCAAAATTATATCATCCGGTATGAATGTAATAAGGTAGCAACGGCCATGATCAAGATTGCGCGACTTTCTCCCCGCCGCTGCGGGGTATCACCAGTCGCAGACACTCTCAATAATACATTCCGCAACAACCCTTGCTACATAGCAAAAAGACAACTTTAATACTTTAAATATTTAAATTTGCTCCACTTCCATTTTGATTGCCCCGCAAGGACATTCAGCAGCGCAGATACCGCAACCCTTGCAATAATCGTAGTTGAATTTGAATCGATTGCCGGCCCCAAGTTTGATCACTGCATTGTCGGGACAGACACCGTAGCAGTTGTCGCATTCGAAGCAGTTGCCGCAGCTCATGCAGCGGCGCGCTTCGAATACCGCACTTTCTTCATCGAGGTTTCCGACAATTTCAGCAAAGCCGGAAGTGCGGCGCACAACATCGAGCAGCGGTTGCACAGTACGGGGTGCATCCGAGTAATACCGTGTGTTCATTTTTTTGATATCGGCTATTTCGGATTTTACTTTCGCCCCTATTTTCTTGCCGTTCAGGAAAGCATCAATGTTGCGCGCCGCCTTCTTGCCGAAACCAATCGCGGAAGTTACGTTACGCTGCAACGGGATCATGTCGCCGCCTGCAAAAATCCCGCTTGCGCCGGTGTGCATATCGTTGCCCACCTGGACAGCACCATCCTGTATGGTGATACCCGGCAAATTGACAAATGCGTGAAAATCGCCGGTCTGTCCGAGCGCCTGCACGAAGACATCGGCTTTCAGTGTTTCAGTCTGGCCCGTGTGCAGTAAATCGCGCGAGTCACCTGGAACCATCACCTCAAGCGTTAGGACGTTACCTTCAATGCTTTTGATTTCCCGCAGGTTGATGAGGCTGATACCCTCTTCCAGACCTTCCTTTATTTCTTCGGGGTGCGCCGGCATCTGCTCGCGTGCTTCAAGCACGACAACGGTTGCCGACAGCGCGCCCA
>CAIWKC010000012.1 GCA_903913145.1 uncultured Gallionellaceae bacterium
CATTTGGTGCGAAGATCCGGGTGGACTTTATCTCGGGCATGGGCAAAGTGGCGGGCAAGTTTGTGATCCTGCTGGATGCCAATAAAGTGCTCTCGGTGGATGAGCTATCGATGCTGGGACACGCGGCGGGAACGAGCCCGGCACTTCAGGCGGAAGCGACTGCTTGATCCCAGATTGTTCATCTGTCCGTGCGCAGTTTGTAGGAGGCCGATTTATCGGGCGATGGCGACCTCCAATGGCGAGTTTCTATAAAGGGAATTTTGCGTTGATTTCAATCGGCAGGCTAAATCCGCCAATTGTGATTGCGCTTGATTCCGTTGATTGCCAAGAAGTTTAACAACGAGCTTATTGTTTAATTTAATGAACCAACCCATACCTCTTACCGGTAAAGATTTTGAGCGCATTGCAATTAATATCAACCCCGGTGGCTGGGCGATAGAAACGCAACGTCCGATTTCTACTCTATTGGGTTCCTGTGTTGCGGTCTGCATATTTGACCCGAAACTCAAACTGGGGGGGATGAATCATTTTCTGCTGCCTAGCACGTCAACTGGCGCTAACGCCGACGACGATGTCATTTTAAATGGCGATTATTCAATGGAAGTATTGGTTAATGGCCTGCTTAACAAAGGCGCTCAAAAAAATAGATTATTAGCCAAAGCATTTGGCGGCGGAACCATCGTCAGTTCAATTCGAATGGCAATCGGGGAACGCAATTCTGCTTTTGCGCATGAATGGCTTGATCGCGAAGGTATCAGATTGGTGGCCTCGGACTTTAATGGCCCGTGGTCGCGCAAGGTAGTGTTTGTGCCACAGAGCGGTGACGCCTTTTGCAGAAGAATTCCAACGACTCAAGCCAACATTAATGAAGTTGCCAAAGCTGAGCAGGCATATGAACTTTCGATGAGCAAGCAAAAGAAACAAACTGAAAAGAAGATCGATTTGTTTTGAATCATTTTGAATCATAAAGAAAGATTCGCCACATGAACAAGCATGAAATCTTCCGGAAAATTGCCGATCAAATTAAGGCCGGTAGTTTAAATTTCCCAACCGGTGTTCAAGTTGCGTTAAAAATTCAACGCGCGTTAGAAGATCCAGGCTGCCATATCAATACCGCCGTGAACCTGATAAAAGCAGAGCCACTGCTGGCGGCGAGAGTTATCTCAATCGCGAATTCGGTAGCTTACAATCGCTCGGGCAGGGAAATTACTGATTTAAGTTTTGCGGTCTCAATGCTCGGCCTCAGCGCGATTCGTTCATTGGCAATGACAGTAGTTACACGTCAAATGGCAGGTCAATCTGAATCCCAGGATCATGAGAATTTTGTAAACAAACTTTGGGCCCACTCGGCAGAGGTTGCTTCCCTCTCTCATGTTATAGCACGCCGTGTAACCCACCTGAATCCTGAGACAGCTTTTTTTGCAGGAATTATTCATGACATTGGTGGATTTTATATGATCTCCCGCGCCAAAGAATTTCCCGGATTGCTTGACGGGGATTTTGCAGAGTGGCTGGAGGGTGGTGAAGTCATTGTCGGGCGCGAAGTGCTTAAAAAGCTGCAGATACCAGATTCAATATTTCAGATTATGGAGTCTTTTTGGGACGGATATTTATCGATGCCACCCGTAACATTCGCCGATACATTGTTGCTCGCAAAAGAGCTGACGCCAACTCCGTCGCCATTACAACTGTTGGCAAACGTTAAGCCAGAAAGAGAAGTAAGCGCAAGTATCGAAATGTTGATAGGCGAAGAAACGCTCGCGGCAATCCTAAAAGAATCGGCTGAAGAAATATCTTCACTGAACAGCGCTTTGCAAAATTAAACTGGAAAAGCCAAATAATGAGTTATAACATTAACGATGCAGAGTTCAAACGCTTTAGCAGCCTGATTTACGACATCGCGGGTATTACACTAACCGATGCGAAAAAAGTGTTACTTACAGGGCGATTGTCGAAACGCCTGACAGCACTTGGCTTTGGTACATATACCCAATATTTTAAATATGTGACTGATCCGATTCATGCGGATGAACTTCAGTTTATGGTGGATTTGCTCACCACCAATGAAACCTATTTTTTTCGCGAGCCACAACACTTTGAGTTTCTGAATCAAATCATCCCGCCGCTAAAACAAGTACAGAATTATCGGGTGTGGAGTGCTGCCGCCTCTGTCGGTGCCGAGGCCTACACTATTTCCATGATTCTGGCTGAGAAGTTGGGTGAAAATGGACCATGGGAAATACTCGGCACTGACATCAGCAATTCTGTACTGGAACAGGCACGACGCGGACTCTATCGAATATCTGAAGCGGAAAAAATCCCTCCCCAATTTCTAAAAAAATATTGCCTTAAAGGTAACGGAGAGCAGACTGGAACTTTGCTGATCGACAAAAAATTACGCCAGCATGTTCGTTTTGAACAACTGAACTTGAATGTCGAGGGGATGAAAAAAACGGGTGATTTTGATGTGATATTTTTGCGAAATGTACTGATCTATTTTGATATTCCCACAAAACAGCGAGTTGTCGCAAATCTGATTCCGAGTTTAAAAAGCGGTGGCTACTTGATTGTCGGACATTCCGAGTCGCTGAATGGAATCACCAATGTCTTGACTACGGTGAAACCCACTATCTACAGGAAGCCATGAGTTCGATAGTAAAGCGTGACGTACGTGAAGTTTATCTCCGACCCGGCGAGTTTTGTTTTGGCGAAGGTAATCTGCGCATCACGACATTGTTGGGTTCATGTATTTCCATCATTTTATGGCATCCTGCACTTGCACATGGTGGTATGTGCCATTACATGATGCCAAGCCGCAATCAGGCGCGCGGCAATCTTGCGCTGGATGGAAAGTACGCCGAAGAAGCAATGGAATTATTCATGAATGAACTTGGGAAACGGCATACACTACCAACTCAATATCAGGTAAACGTGTATGGCGGAGGAAATATGTTTGATGAGCGCACTTCAAATAAAGTGAATATTGGCACGCAAAATATTGAGATGGCGCACCATTTGCTCGATAAATTCGGATTCGAGCTGGCGTATGAGCACTTGGGAAGTTTTGGACATCGAAAAATTGCATTCGACGTGTGGAATGGAGAAGTAAGGTTAGTCCATGTGGATAACAGAAAAATGGGAAGCTAATGGCAAAAATATCTGTCTTGATCGTGGATGATTCCGCTGTGGTACGCGAAGTTGTAAAACAAGTACTTGAGGCCGATCCGGGGATTCAGGTCATCGGCGCGGCGATGGATCCCATTTTTGCCATGGAAAAGATGAAAATACAATGGCCTGATGTCATTGTATTGGATATTGAAATGCCTCGCATGGACGGCCTGACCTTCCTCAACAAGATTATGGCCGAACGTCCGACACCGGTAGTAATATGCTCTACTCTGACAGAGAAAGGTGCGCAGGCAACGATGCAGGCATTAGCTTCAGGCGCTACCAGCATTATTACGAAACCCAAGATGGGAGTGAAACGTTTTCTTCAGGAAGATGCGTCTAACAATCTTGTCGAAGCAGTTAAAGCAGCAGCCCGTTCAAATGTTCGAAGACTGGTAACTGCCAAGATAAATCCTATCGCTGGTGTCATTCCAAAACTCAACGCTGATGTAATGTTGGCTCCGCCCGGTTCGGATCGTTTGGGGCAGACGTCCGAACAAGTAGTTGCTATCGGCACCTCTACCGGCGGCACGCAAGCATTGGAAGCTGTGTTGACTGCCTTACCCCGCATTTGTGCCGGGATAGTCATCGTGCAGCATATGCCTGAGATGTTTACTGCAGCTTTTGCGCAGCGCTTGGACAGTCTGTGCCAGATTGAGGTGCTTGAGGCAAAGAATAATGACCGCGTGATTCCGGGCAGAGCGCTCATTGCGCCTGGCGGCAAACACATGATGCTGAAACGCAGTGGCGCTCAGTATCATGTTGAGGTGGTTGACGGACCCTTGGTCAATCGTCATCGCCCTTCAGTGGATGTCTTATTCAGGTCGGTTGCCAAGTTTGCCGGCAGGAATTCTTTGGGTATTATTATGACCGGAATGGGCGATGATGGCGCTAGAGGTCTAAAGGAGATGCGTGAGGCGGGCGCTCACACCATAGGAGAAAACGAGGAATCCTGCGTGGTATACGGTATGCCGAAAGAGGCAATGAAGTTGGGTGCAGTATGCGAGGAAATGTCTTTGGGAGAAATTGCAGAAAAGATTAGTTCGATTCACGCTATGCTTTCCGGCCGATAGAGACTTGGTCAGGGTTAATCCGACAATTTCCCCGTTAATAACGGTCAATTCCGTATAAGCTATATCCCCTCAACTTCTATTATTTTAAGCCGATAACACTCATGTCGAGTTTTGTCGTATGTATCAACCTAGAATATGGA
>CAIWKC010000013.1 GCA_903913145.1 uncultured Gallionellaceae bacterium
TGACTTTGGCAATACCGGCAATGCCCGGCTCTTTGCAATTGGAATGGTAAAAAAATACGCCATCGCCGATGCTCATTTGATTGCGCATGAAATTGCGTGCTTGATAATTACGTACGCCATACCAAGCTACAGTTTGGTTTGGCATTTCTGCGAGGTCGTCAATACTGACATCGCCGGGTTCAGACTTCATTAACCAGTAGCGCATAATCACAATTCACAATAAAAAGTGCGACCCTTTCGGATCGCACTGGAATAAAAGTCCCCGCCTGTGCCGTTGACTCAATGTCTTGAACCTGGGTTCAAGTGGGTCGGTTCCCGGTTACATCAGGTGCGTCCGCGGGGGACGCTCACAACAGTAACTTGAATGGGGCGCAACCTAAGCGTTAGCTCATTGGTTCAAAGAATTATGAGTCTGACGAACACCGCAGGGACAACTCAAAAGCAAACTTTTAGAACAACTTATTTTGGTCTGCCAAAGCTTCTTCAATCGTTGTCTGCATGGATTGCATTCTACGCTTATAGTCGCCCATGTCAAAACCTCCTCCAAGCTTTGTGGTGAGTAGTTCGTGGGCAATATTGAGTGCGGCCATAATAGCAATTCTTTCGGTTGAGGCGATCTTGCCGGCATTACGAATTTCGCGCATCTTTTTGTCAAGATATCCAACTGCTTCAAGCAGTTCCGCTTTTTCGTCATCAGGACAGGCAACACGAAACTCGCGGTCAAGAATTGTCACGTCCAGCGCGTTGGATTTTTTAACGCTCATATTTTTTCATCCGGAAGTTTAGCCAGTATGATTTCCAGGCGCGATTTTGCAGTGTTGATTTTGTCGTCGCTTTGGCGGACGCGACTAAGCGCTTCCGCCAAGTCCTGACGCAGTTGATGGTTCTCGGCTCGCATGCGCTGGGTCAATTGCACCAATTGAGCGAGTTTGTTCTCTAATATATTTAGTTCACCTAGCATAGGCGGCACTATAGTTTAGAAAATCCCATTAAGTCAAATGCTAAGGAAGGATTGTGCAAGTGTTTTGGTGGACGGGTGATTCTTTCTTAATCTGATAGAATGGAATCCGCTTCAAGGTGCTGTGTGAATTTCGTCACACGGTTAAACGGGAAATAGGTGAAATGCCTATGCTGCCCCCGCAACGGTAAGCAAGTGTGGATCTGCCAGCAAGCCACTGTGAGTAATCATGGGAAGGCGGTAGATCAAGACTTGTAAGCCCGGATACCGGCCTAGGGGAATGCTGGGAAGTGCTGCGGGAGGCGCACGGACGACTGGCGCTTTGCTGTTCCGGTTTTCTGTCACTTTAGCGGTATTTCCTGTTTTTTAATGTTCCAGCGGGGACGCTCGGAGCTTATTCAGGAAATAACAATGAAACATAAACTTATCACCATTGCACTGTTAAGTGCGACCGCTTTACCTATTACTGTTTTTGCAGAAACTTCGAATTTGGACGAAATAGTCATCACTGCAACTCGTATGCCTCAGGCGTTGCACAAAACCATCGCGGATACAACCGTGTTGAGTGAACAAGAAATACGTGATTCTGGAGCCACTGACGTGCCGACATTGCTGCGTTCAATGGCGGGTGTCGAGGTTGCGCAATCGGGCGGTATGGGTTCTCAGTCCGGCACTTACATGCGGGGTACAAATTCTAATCAAGTGTTGGTTCTGATTGACGGCGTGCGCGTCAATTCGGCCACGACAGGCGCAACAGCAATTGAGCATATTATGCTGGATAACGTTGAGCGTATTGAAGTTGTAAGGGGTAACGTCAGTAGTCTTTATGGCTCAGAGGCCATCGGCGGCGTGATTCAGTTATTCACCAAACACGGTAGTGGTGTTCCTACCATTACTGCCAGTGCGGGAGGTGGCACCCACGGCACGCAGCGTTATGCTGCAGGATTTTCAGGTGAAGTGGACAATACATCGTTTAGTTTGAGTGCCAGCAAGGTCAAGACTGATGGCGTGTCGACGATCAACCCTCAAATCGTGCCGAATGCCAACCCAAACAACAATGGCTATGACAACAACACTATCAATGTGCAAATCAAACATGCTTTTAATACTGATCATGCCGTAACCGCATCGTTGTTCAGCACGCGCAGCAACACCTCATTTGACAGTGCGTATGGCTTGCCAACTGATTTGTACAACACGCAAGACAACATAGACAAAGTATCGTTGGCATCAGATGACCAAATCAATGAAATGTGGCACAGTCAATTGCGGATTGCGCAAGGTGCTGACGACAGTCAAACCTATGGTGCACTTGCGTATCGCTATAAAACACAAAGCAATCAATACGCCTGGCAAAATAATCTAGAACTCGCGGAGGGGCAGAAATTAACTTTTGCCGCAGAGAATCTGGGGCAGTCAGTTTCATCCGACACGTTGTATGCACAAACTACGCGTAATGTGAACAGCTTGTTGGGAGGCTATACGGGAGAATACGGTAAGCAACAGGTACAGCTCAATTTGCGCCAGGATAATTACTCTGACTTCGGTTCTGTGAACACCGGGCTACTTGGTTACGGGATTGCTTTCGCTGATAGTTGGCGTGCTACGGGTAGCGTCAGCAATGCATTCAAAGCGCCGACTTTTAACGACTTGTATTATCCATTTCAAGACTTCGGCGGCGGGTACACTTATGCAGGAAACCCGAAGTTAAAGCCGGAGCAATCACAAAACCAAGAAGTCGGATTACACTTTGCGTCGAAAGGCCAACGTGTGGATGCAGTATATTTTGACAATCACATTAACGATTTAATAGCAATCAACGCCAGTGGTTCAACGGTGATTAATATCAATCAGGCAGAAATCTCCGGCCAGGAATTGAGTTACGTGGGTGATTTCGGGAATAAGCACGTGAAAGCTAATTTGACCTTCCAAAATCCTCGCGATACCGCGACTGGATTGCTACTGGCGCGTCGTGCCAAAGAATTTGCAAACGTTGCTGCTTCACATGATCTTGGCGAGTGGAATATGGGAACAGAGTTTCGCTACAGCGGAGAGCGACAAGATAACAACACCGCTACATCACCAACGCTGCCTAGTTATACGCTGGTTAATTTGACGGCGCGCTACACCATCGACCGACATTTTAATTTATCGGCACGTGTTGACAATGTTTTCAATAGTAGTTATTCCGAGGCGTATAGCTACAACACGGTGGGGCGTACATTGTTTGTCGGTGTGAATTATCAATAATATAAAGAGGACAAAAGACAATACTCATCTTTTGTCTCCCACTCTTTTCTGTTAAAGTCCCCGTATTCTTTAAGTTGGTGGAAACACATAAGGAACTCGTATGAAAATATTTGAGAATCGCTCTTGGATGATTATTGCCGGGCTTTTGCTGGCGATGGCACTCACCCGTTTCAATCATTTCGGTTCATCGGTAGCGTTGCCGGATGCCTCTCTTGCGGTGTTTTTTCTGGCGGGCTTGTACCTGGCGAAATTTAACGGCGCACATTGGGTCTTTATTACGTTATTGGCTGAAGCAGCGTTGGTTGATTACTTCGCTATCACGATCGACGGTGTCAGTAATTGGTGCGTGACGCCGGCTTATGGCTTCCTCGCCTTTGCTTACGGTGCGATGTGGTTTGCAGGAAACTGGTTTGCGCCGCGCCATACGCTGACCGGCAAAAGCCTGTTTGAAATATTTACCGTGGCGACAGCGGCGACTACGCTCGCTTTCATTATTTCCAATGTGAGCTTCTTTTTATTCTCCGGTCGCTATGCTGAAATGAGTGCATTAGAGTACACCAGTCGCGTAGTGCAATATTTGGGTTCCTATGTTGCAGTCGCACTAATGTATGTCGCGTGTGCGGTAGCTGCCCATATGGTTGTTTTACTTTTGAAAGGTAAAGCGCACAGCGGTTCTCATGTTGTCTGAATGTCTACTTTTGTTAATTAATATTAAAAGACCCTCCTAAAAATAGTGGGCTTATGACAACTATCCAGCTTTATACCCGCTTGCTTGGTTACGTTAAGCCCTACTGGCGAACGTTCGCGCTGTCTATCCTTGGTATGGCAGTGGCTGCCGCCACAGAGGCGTTGTTGCCGGCACTACTCAAACCTATGCTCGATGGCACGTTTGTACATCGTGATGACACGATCATTCGTTGGGCGCCTATTTTTCTCCTGATTATATTTTTCGTGCGGGGCGTGGCCTCGTTTGTGGGTACCTTTGCCATTGGCTGGGTGGGTAATAAATTGGTGATGGATTTGCGCGAAGTGATGTTTAGCAAGATGCTTTCATTGCCGACCCGTTTTTTTGACGACCACTCCACAGGGCAGCTTATTTCCAAACTCACTTTCGATGTGACCCAAGTGACTGCAGCGGCAACCAATGTAGTGACCGTTACGCTGCGGGATACCATCATTGTGATTGGCTTGATGGGCTGGCTGGTTTACCTGAATTGGAAACTGACCATGCTGACCTTGGTAATGATTCCGATGATCGCCTTCATTATCAAGTTCATCAGCAACCGCGAGCGAGATGCAAGCAGATTAACGCAGGTGGCGATGGGCGACATCACGCAAGTGATTGAGGAAAGCGTCACCGCACATAAAGTGGTGAAGTTATTTGGCGGTCAAACATACGAAGGGGCCCGATTTGGCGAGCAGGCCAACTGGGTGCGACGCCATGCCATGAAACAGGTTGTTGCGGGTGCCGCGAATGTGCCTATTGTGCAGATGGTTGCAGCAATTGCGTTGGCGATTATTATGTATCTCGCGATTCAGCAGGCCCGCGCCGATGAATCAACGGTGGGTGGGTTTTTGTCGTTCATAGCGGCGATGTTAATGTTGACGGCTCCGGCCAAACGTATTGCCGGGGTCAGCGAATTCATGCAGCGCGGCCTGGCAGCAGCTGAAAGCGTCTTTGAGTTAATCGATACGCCGAGCGAAATAGATGCAGGCACCGCGCAAATAGAACGTGCTTATGGTAATTTATCCTTCGAGCATGTCAGTCTTTCCTATATGGATGACGAACGCATGGCATTACAAGACATTTGTCTTGAAATTCCGGCCGGTCAAACCGTTGCACTGGTCGGGGCTTCAGGAAGCGGCAAAAGCACAATGGCGAATCTGGTGCCGCGCTTTTACCTGCCCACCAGCGGGCGCATTACTTTGGACGGGCAGGATTTGGCTGATCTCACTTTGGCCAGCTTGCGTGCAAATATCGCGCTGGTGAGCCAGGAAGTTGTTTTGTTCAACGATACCATCGCTGCAAATATATCCTATGGCCAGATGCGTGACGTACCGGATGCAGAGATCGTTGCTGCCGCTCAAGCTGCCCATGCGATGGAATTTATCCTTGAGCAACCGGAGGGAATGAATACGCTGGTGGGCGAAAAAGGTGTGCGCTTATCGGGCGGTCAGCGTCAACGCTTGTCAATTGCGCGCGCGATACTTAAAAATGCACCTGTGTTGATTTTGGATGAAGCTACCTCTGCGCTCGATAGTGAGTCTGAGCGCCATGTCCAAGCCGCACTTGAAACATTGATGCAAGGGCGAACTACACTGGTGATTGCACATCGGCTTTCAACCATCGAAAAAGCAGATCGGATTGTTGTCATGCAAAAAGGCCAAATCGTCGAAATGGGCACGCACCGTGAACTTATGGCGAAAAATGGCGTTTATGCCCAACTTCATCGCATACAGTTTGAATGGCACGATGCAGAGAAACAAAAATTATCCTAAATTAGAGTTGACAGCCATGCGTTGGCTCGTTAAATTTAAACCCTAGCATTTCAGTCAACAAATAACCAACCCCCAAGGAGAATCATCATGGCAGTACTAGTAGGCAAATCAGCCCCCGATTTCACCGCAACCGCAGTTTTGGGTAGCAATGAAATCACAGATATTACTTTTTCTAAAGTCACCAAAGGCAAATATGCCGTGGTGTTCTTTTACCCGCTTGATTTCACCTTTGTTTGTCCATCTGAATTGATCGCTTTCGATCACCGTCTGGAAGAGTTCAAGAAGCGCAATGTTGAAGTGTTGGGTGTTTCTATCGACTCTCAGTTCAGCCACTTGGCATGGAAAAATACGCCAGTTGAAAAAGGCGGTATCGGTAAGGTTGGCTACACCCTGGTAGCAGATATAAAGCATGAGATCGCCAAAGCTTACGACGTTGAGTCTGCAGGCGGCGTCGCCTTCCGCGGTTCTTTCCTGATCGACAAAAATGGTGTGGTTCAGCATCAAGTGGTTAACAATCTGCCGTTGGGCCGTAACATTGACGAAATGTTGCGTATGGTTGATGCCCTTCAATTCACTGAAGAGCACGGTGAAGTATGCCCTGCAGGCTGGAGCAAAGGCAAAGCCGGCATGAACGCTTCAACTGAAGGCGTTGCGAAATACTTGGCATCACACGCCAAAGAGCTGTAAGAAGTTTTTTCACCAGCCATGCAAAAGGGCTCCTACGGGAGCCTTTTGCATGGCTGGTGATATGGTAAACAACACTGCAACACCTATTTGCAATATGCTTATGGGATGGCTTCTTTGATACAAAATTATTCCTGCCCCATTTTGAAATTCGTACCCAACCTTATCTTGGGTATCTTGTTGCTATACCCGCTCGTATCAATCGCCGGCGATGTTCTTGTTGAAATACCTGAAGACTTGCCTCCAAAGCCCAGCTATATAGACTTTAAGCGCGACTATTTGTCGGATAAGTTTGTCGGCTTCGCCAGTGGAATCGATAGCTTTTTTGGCACAGACAGAAATTTTCAAGAGACCAACAAAAGCGTACTGCAGATCGATGCAACGCAAGTAACACAAGAAGGCAACGCGCCCACTATTGGCCTCAGTTTCAAAGCAAAGTTTCATTTACCCAATGCTCAAAGACGCCTTCGTTTATTGATTGAAAGTAATCCGGATCAAAACCTGCCGGGGCAGACATTGGGTCAGCAACTGCAGCAGCAACAAACGTCAATATTTAAAGAAGTTTCTACGCCAGATAGTTATGGGGCGGCATTGCGTTTTGGCAGCAAGGAAGGAGACCCGCTTCAATCAAGCGTGGATGGTGGACTAAAAGCAGATAACGGCAAAGAGTTTTATACCTATTCGATCCATCCGTTTGCACGGTCGAGTGCAAGTTATTTTTATCCTATGAGTTTTGTGCAACTGAAATTAACCGAGTCCGCATTTTGGTTTAACTCGACAGGATTGGGAGAAAATACACTGTTGGAAGTTGACCGCCACATCACCGACAAGGTTATGTTTCGGGCTTCGAGCGGAGCTACATTTTTGATCAAGAATGAAGATTATACATACCACCAGGATTTCGCTATTTTCGACACGATTGATAGAGAAAAATCTTTGCTTTACCAAATAAGTGCAAACGGTGTGAGTCGTCCTGCGGCAGAGATTACGGAATATGTGGCATTGGTGCTCTATCGACGGCTCATACATCAAGACTGGGTGTTTCTCGAAATTAACCCACAATTGCATTTCCCGAAAGTAAATAACTTTCAATTGAATTCAGAACTGATTTTACGATTGGAGTTTATGTTTTCTAAATAAAATTAGGCATAAATCGACAGGATTTTTCAAGTGTCCAGACGAACTGTTCCAAGAATTGTACGAGTTGTCATGTTTTTGTCATAATTCTTCCATAACATCGCAACTTGAATGAAATAAAGCTGAGGGAGAAAGTAGATGGTTGCGAATATTTTGCTAGTGGAAGATGAGCCGGCAATACAAGAACTGCTTGCGTTTAATGTGACGCAGTGCGGTTATCGCGCCATTCAGGCAAGTGACGCGGATAGTGCGATGGCATTGATCAATCGCGCATTGCCAGATCTTATTTTGCTGGATTGGATGTTGCCTGGCGTCTCTGGCGTCGAATTGGCAAGACGTTTGAGGGCGGATCAGCGCACACAAAATGTGCCAATCATCATGCTTACCGCACGCACGGACGAACGGGACAAAGTACTGGGTTTGGAGTCAGGTGCGGACGATTACATCACCAAGCCATTTTCTCCGCGTGAATTGATGGCGCGTATTCGTGCCGTTTTGCGTCGCAGGACGCCGCAGATGACAGACGAGGTAGTGCGCGTGGAGGGTTTGGAACTTTCACCGGTGACGCATCGTGTCAATGCCAATGGTGAGCACATAGACTTGGGCCCCACTGAATTTCGTTTGTTGCATTTCTTTATGACACACGTCGAACGAGTCTATAGCCGCGCCCAACTGCTTGACCAGGTATGGGGCGACCACGTGTTTGTTGAAGAACGCACCGTAGACGTGCATATACGCCGTTTGCGCCAAGCGTTAGAGCCATCCGGATTGGACAGTTTGGTTCAAACTGTCCGCGGTAGCGGCTACCGCTTCTCACGAGCCTGAAGACTGTTTGCTTAGCTCGGTCGTTAATGCGGAGCTCGTGATTTTATTACCCTGAATGGGTTGAAGTGCAGCGAGAAGTTGCTGACTTGCAAGTGTCCAGTTGAAGGTTGCAGCATGCGCTAGCACGCCTTCACGCGGCACACTCAATGCAGCCATACACGCGCTGCGCAAATCTTTATCCAATATTCCGGCTTGTGGCGGCTTAACAACATCAATTGGACCGGCAACCGGAAACGCGGCTACAGGTGTTCCACAGGCCATTGATTCCAGCATTACCAGTCCAAAAGTGTCAGTGATGCTGGTGAACACGAACACATCTGCTGACCGATATAAACTGGCCAGGCTCGCACCATCTAGTACACCAAACCACCTTACATTAGGGTATTGCTTGTGCAGGCGTTCACGCTCCGGGCCGTCTCCAGCTACCCATTTCTCGCCGGGCAAGTCCAGCTTGAGAAATTCGTCGACTTGTTTTTCCACGGCCAATCTTCCAACGTGTAAAAAAATGGGCCCTTCGCCACGTTCGATTTTTGGGCCATCGGGTCTGAACATCTCGAAATCTACACCTCGAGTCCACAATCTCGGATTGGCAAAGCCGCGCTGGCGTAAATCTTCAACGATAGATGGAGTCGGTGTGAGGTTAAAGCGCGCAGCGTTGTGAAACTTGCGCAGAAAAGCGTAGCTAATACGGGTAGGAAAACGGAAACGAGCGTGAAGGTATTCGGGAAAGCGGCTGTGATAGGCCGTTGTAAACGCCCACCCGCGCTCAACGGCAATATTTCGTGCCAGCCAACCTAACGGTCCCTCTGTGGCGATATGCAAGCAATCAGGGGCGTATGCATCTATATGTTTTGCCACATTTCGCTGGGTTGTAAATGCCAGTGATATTTCCGGGTAAGTGGGGCAGGGAAACGAACGAAACTGCAACGGAGACAGGAACTCTACCTGATGACCCATGAGTTCTAATTCTCGACGCGTCATTTTAAGTGTACGAACCACACCATTGACTTGAGGTTCCCAGGCATCAGTAACAATTAATATTTTCTTCAAAATGGAGTTCCCCGGATCGGTTTAAAAATTGAGTGAATGTACTTTATAAATCAGTGGTGTTTCAAAATGATGAATACGGCATGGGTAAATTTTAACAATCGAAAAACACCCAAAGTTTTCAAATATGAATTAACTGTAAAAATGCCGTCACGAAAACATCTTATTTCTCCGGAATAATGAAACTTTCATTAACTGGGTTTATTCATTGTGAAAATCACTGTAATCGGATCCGGCTATGTCGGGTTAGTCTCTGGCGCTTGTCTGGCCGATTTGGGCAACAATGTGTTGTGTCTGGATGTCGATCCTCGCAAGATCGCGGTTCTGCAACAGGGCGGTGTGCCTATCTACGAGCCTGGGTTGGATGTGGTTATTCAACGCAACATGGCCGCGGGACGTTTGCGTTTCACCACGGATGTCGATGAAAGTGTTGCGCATGGATTGGTACAGATGATCGCGGTTGGCACTCCTTCCGGAGAAGACGGATCAGCTGATTTGCAATATGTTGTAGCAGCAGCCCGTGCCATCGGACGTTCAATGAATGAATACAAAGTTATCGTCAACAAGTCCACTGTGCCAGTGGGCACAGCAGACTATGTTGCTGCAGCAATTCAGGAAGAGCTGGAATTGAGAGGCGTTAATGCTCAATTTAGCGTGGTTTCTAATCCGGAGTTTCTCAAGGAAGGCGCAGCAATTGAAGACTTCAATCGTCCCGATCGCATTGTGATTGGTGCAGATGATGAACGCGCAATCAAAATAATGCGCGACATGTATGCTCCCTTTCAGCGCAACCATGACCGGCTGATAGTAATGGATATCAAATCGGCAGAACTGACCAAATACGCCGCCAATGCCATGTTGGCGACGCGCATTTCTTTCATGAATGAGTTGGCTAACTTGGCGGATAAAGTCGGTGCGGACATTGAGCATGTGCGCAAGGGGATCGGCTCAGACCAGCGTATTGGATATCACTTTTTATATGCGGGCTGCGGCTACGGTGGCTCCTGCTTTCCCAAAGATATACGTGCCCTGCAACGCACAGGCGAAAAATTTGGTATGCCACTAAGGATACTTCAAGCAGTCGAAGATGTGAATGACTTGCAGAAGAATGTACTGTTGCAAAAAATTACCGCACGCTTTGGAAGCAATCTCACGGGCAAGCATTTCGCGTTATGGGGACTTGCCTTCAAGCCCGGCACCGACGATATGCGCGATGCTTCCAGCCGGGTGGTGATGGAAGGCTTGTGGGACAGAGGGGCGACAGTTACAGCGTATGACCCGGTGGCAATGAAAGAAACACAACACATATACGGAGATCGTTCCGATTTAAGTTACGCGGAAACGCCACTGGATGCTTTGCAGAAAGCAGATGCACTTATTATTGTTACAGAATGGAAAGCGTTCAAAAGCCCGGATTTTGACGAACTAAAGTCTCGGTTGAAACAGGCTGTTATTTTCGATGGCAGAAATTTATTCGAGCCGTCAATCCTTAAAGAACATGGTATCGAGTATCATGGAATAGGACGTGAAAGCCAACTTCAAATAGAGCGCATGCCCAATTTTATTCCATCAAAGCACTTAATTGAAAACCTGGTTATTTACCAATCGTCGGATGCTGAGGCAACGTTAAGCGTGTGATTTCTATCCTCATGGAATCGAAATACGAAACTTTCAAATGAGTTCTTATTAGAGAGTCGATGAAGTATTGAAACGCTCAAATAACCCGAATAAGTTCTCCAAAGTAGCAGAGCCTCTATATGGTAGGCTAGGCATTTGATCTTGCCATTCACCAACTTATATAAATGCCAAATTATGATCATTCAATTTGCTGGTTTCGCCGCGATCTACGTTTGCATGACCATGCGGCGTTACATCATGCGCTAAAACTAAGCACGTCAGTACATTGTGTGTTTGTGTTTGATACAGACATTCTTGGCAAACTGAAAAGCCGCCACGATCGCAGGGTCGAATTTATTTGGCTAAGTTTGAACGAATTAAACGGGCGTTTACAGCAATTGGGCAGCACGCTACACGTGTTGCATGGCAAACCAGTGGAGGTTATTCCTAGCTTTGCTCGTGATTTGCATGTGCAAGCGATATTTTGTAATCATGATTATGAACCCGACGCTATGCAACGTGACCAGCTAGTTGCCCAAACGCTAGCTCAAGATAGCATTGCATTTCACCATTTCAAAGATCAGGTTGTCTTCGAACAATCTGAGATTATGAATGGCAGTGGCAACCCATTTAAAGTGTTCACCCCATATAAAAATGCATGGCTTAAAAAACTGAGTGAATACTTTACGCGCGCTTATCCGGTGGAAAAATACTTATCAGCACTGGCACAGTGCGCTAGCGATACGATGCCGACGCTTGAGTCATTAGGTTTTGAGGAGACTGACTTGCTCTACTTAAAAACTGCAGCCGGAGTATCGGGTGCGGATAAATTGTTTGCCGAGTTCATTAACCGTATCGCTCTTTATCGTGAAACTCGTGACTATCCTGCTTTACAAGGGGGATCATATTTATCCACACACTTGCGATTTGGCACTATTTCAATTCGGCA
>CAIWKC010000014.1 GCA_903913145.1 uncultured Gallionellaceae bacterium
GTACGTTTGTCTTTCAGGCATTCGCGCAATGGCGTTTTGGCTATATCACCGCTTTCGCGCATCTGGTTAAACACAGGTGACTCGATCATATTCATACGGCTTTCTAATGAAATCAATAGCAGTACAATGGATAGCAGGAAAGGTACGCGCCAACCCCATTCGTGAAATTCAGCATCGCTCAACCAGTATTGCAACAAAACCACTTGAATTGTCGAAGCAATAATTCCCAACGGCCCCATTAATTGCAAAACACTGGTGTAGAACCCGCGGCGTTTATCTGGTGCGTGTTCGGTTAAATAGACCGCCGCACCGCCAATTTCACCACCTACCGCAAAGCCTTGCAACAAACGCAATGCGAGCAATAAAAGCGGAGCCAGAAGTCCGACATTCGAATAAGTAGGCAATAAGCCAACCCCAAACGTAGTTATACCCATCAAAAAAATGGTGGTGATGAAAATAGGCCGTCGGCCATATTTATCACCCAACGACCCGAAAACTGCTGCGCCCAGAGGACGCACTAACATCCCCACGCCAAAAGTGGCAAGGCTCGCCAAAAGTGCTGCAGTAGGGTTATCCGGCGGAAAAAATAAAACGCTAAAATAGGTTGCCAACGAAGCAAACGTCAGAAAATCGTACCACTCCAGAAAGGTACCGAAACACGCAGCGACAACTACCTTGCGTTGCGTAAGAGAAATAGTTTGCGAGATGATCGGGGCTGAAATATTCATTCCTGTCATTCTATCAGGCCTGCGAATTATCTCGAGGAAGTCAGTTCCCTTTGTTTTATCAGTGCATAGATAACGGGAATGACAAGTAGAGTTAATACTGCTGAGGAGATCATGCCGCCTACCATTGGCGCTGCTATGCGACGCATTACTTCTGAACCGGTTCCGCTGCTCCACAAAATGGGCAAGAGTCCGGCCATAATCGCCACCACGGTCATCATCTTAGGGCGCACACGTTCTACGGCGCCCTCCATAATTGCTAACTGCAGATCGTTTGATGTTGGTGTGCGACCCTCAACTGAACACTTTGACTGAACCTCCTGCCATGCATTCTCCAGATAAATCAGCATTATCACCCCTGTCTCTGCCGCCACTCCTGCCAGTGCGATGAAGCCAACTGCAACTGCCACACTCAAGTTGTAATTCAGCGACCATAACAGCCACACCCCGCCGACTAACGCGAAAGGCACGGACAACATCACAACCAGTGATTCAGTAATGTGTTTGAAATTCAGATACAGCAGCAGAAAAATGATGAGCAAGGTAACCGGAATGACAATCTTCATTGTGGCGGCAGCGCGTTCCATGTACTCGAACTGCCCGCTCCAAGTTGCATAATATCCGGGTGGGAATTTCACCTGTTCAGTTACGGCTTTACGCGCCTCGTCCACATACGAACCAATATCGCGGTCGCGGATATCAACGTAAATGTAAGCGGAAAGCAGCGCATTCTCTGTACGAATCGAGGGCGCTCCTTTGCTGAGACTTATTTTGGCGATTTGACCCAGAGGGATCATCGCGCCGTCTGGCGTAGGCACCAGTATTTCGTGAGCGATTTGTTCCGGCGTGCTGCGCAGCTCACGCGGATAACGCACGATCACGCCAAAGCGTTCCATTCCCTCCACAGTCGTAGTCACCATTTCGCCACCAAGAGCGGTTGATATGACATCCTGTAAATCGCCCACGGCCATGCCGTAGCGTGCGAGTGCAATTCGACCCGGTTCGATATTGAGGTAAAAGCCGCCTGTAATGCGCTCGGCGAAAGCGCTACTTGTACCCGGTATCTTCTTGACCACAGCTTCAATTTCTTTGGCTAGGACTTCCATTTCGTTCAGATTCTTGCCGAATACTTTGATGCCTATAGGCGTGCGGATGCCGGTGGAAAGCATGTCGATGCGCGCCTTGATCGGCATAGTCCACGAGTTCGCCACGCCGGGAAATTGTAAAGCTTTATTCATTTCGGCGACCAGCTTGTCGGTGGTCATGCCGGAGCGCCATTCTGCTTGCGGCTTGAGGTTGATCACCGTCTCGAACATCTCCAACGGGGCAGGGTCGGTAGCTGTTTGCGCACGTCCGGCTTTGCCGAAAACTGAAGCAACTTCCGGGAAACTCTTGATGATTTTATTCTGTGTTTGCAGCAACTCAGCCGCCTTGGTCACCGACATGCCCGGCAGTGAAGCGGGCATGTAGAACAACGAACCTTCGTCCAACGTTGGCATAAACTCGCTGCCCAAGTGTATGGCGGGATAGACGGACAGCAGCAGTGCCAGCACGGCGACAGCAATGCTCGTTTTCTTGCGCTGTAACACCGCTGTGATGAGCGGGCGATAGATTGCAATCAACCAGCGGTTGAGCGGATTCTCTGTCTCAGGTTTTATGTGGCCGCGTATGAACAGAATCATCAGCACCGGCACCAGCGTGAGTGAGAGCAGAGCTGCGCCCGCCATGGAAAAAGTCTTGGTGTAGGCTAGCGGCGCGAACAAGCGCCCTTCTTGAGCCTCCAGAGTAAATACCGGCAGGAACGATACGGTGATGATAAGTAGTGAGAAGAACAGGGCGGGACCAACTTCCTTGCAGGCAGCAACCATCGCTTCGGCACGCGACTCACCTTCCTTGATTCGCTCCAAATGCTTGTGTGCATTCTCAATCATCACGATGGCGGCATCCACCATCGCGCCAATGGCAATCGCGATCCCGCTCAAACTCATAATATTGGAGTTCATTCCCAGCACACGCATGGCGATGAAGGCGATCAAAATACCGACTGGCAGCATCAAAATTGCCACCATCGCACTGCGTACATGCATTAAAAATACCATGCAAACCAAAGCGACAATCAAGCTTTCTTCCAGCAGTGTGCTTTTCAAAGTAGCAATGGCGCGATGGATCAACTCGGAGCGGTCATACACCGCTGCAATTGTTACGCCATCGGGTAAACCCGAAGTAATCTCAGCGATCTTGGCCTTGATGTTTTCGATCACTTCCAACGCGTTTTGCCCGTAGCGCGCCATGATGATACCGGACACCACTTCACCTTCACCGTTGAGTTCGGTCAGCCCGCGCCTTTCGTCCGGTCCCAATTCGACACGTGCGATGTCGCGCACCAGCACCGGTGTACCGCGTTCAGTTTTTACCACCAGATTTTCGATGTCTCTCTTGTCCCGAAGGTAGCCTTTGCCTCGCACCATATATTCTGTTTCGGCCATCTCCACTACGCGCCCGCCGACATCACGATTCGAATCGCGGATTGCCTGCGAAACTTTGCTTAATGGAATACCGTAAGCGCGCAACTTGAACGGATCGACCGTCACTTGATATTGCTGCACGAAACCACCGACAGATGCAACCTCGGCGACACCGTGTGCTTTGGTGAGCTGATAGCGCAGATACCAATCCTGTATGGTACGCAGTTCCGCGAGGTTATGTTTTTTGCTGAGTACGGCATATTGGTACACCCAGCCCACACTGCTCGCATCCGGCCCCAATTGCGGAGATACGCCTTTCGGCATGCGCCCTGCAATGCTGTTGAGATATTCCAGCACGCGAGAACGCGCCCAATAGATGTCGGTGCCATCCTCGAAGATCACATATACGAACGAGGCACCGAAAAACGAAAAGCCGCGTACTACCTTGGACTTTGGCACGGCCAGCATCGCGGTAGTGAGTGGATAAGTCACCTGGTCTTCCACAACCTGCGGCGCTTGTCCGGCATACTCGGTATAAACGATAACCTGAACATCGGATAAGTCTGGCAAGGCATCCAACGGAGTTTTAACCACCGCATAAATGCCCGCAAGTGTGATGAACAATGTGGCGAGCACCACAAGGAAACGGTTGCGTGCCGACCAGTCAATAATGGCATTCAACATGTTAGTTACCCTCGTTGTGGAGGTGACTAGCGACTTGAATTTTGCGGATCACCCACTCACCCTGTTTGCGCTCAAAAAGTTCAAAGTTGACCGTGCTACCGGCTTGTATGCCGTCCGCCAACTTAGTATTGGTTAGCGCGAAATTCATCGTCATTCCCGGCCATCCCAACGATTTAATCGGCTCATGGCTGATATTGACCGTCCCATCGGCATTGATCGCATTTAGCGTTCCTTGTGCCTGATGTCCCTCCGCCTCGGGCTTGGATAGCTGCTTTGCTATTTGTTTGTGCGTTGTAATTTTTGCGATGGATATTTTTTCTTTTTTTACCTCGTTTGAATGTGCAGTCTCAGCGGTTATGTTTGCTAATCCACCAAGCGCTGCCTTGAGATTACTTTCCGCATCGATCAGAAAGTTAGCGCTCGTCACCACACTTTCATTCTCGTTTAATCCCTCTAGTACAACGACATATTGTTCATTGCGTGCGCCCAATTGCACAGAACGTGGTTGAAAACGTCCCTCTGTTACTTGAACCAACACCACTTGTCTCGTTCCGCTATCGATTACGGCAGAAAGAGGAATGGTCAGCGCAGGCTTCATCACATCAGTGATGATGACGTTGGCATACATGCCAGGACGCAGGCGCGAATCTTTGTTGGGCAATTCCAGGCGCACGCGCACAGTACGCGTCTTTTCGCTAACGACCGGCGCTATGAAACTGACTTTGCCGGAAAAATTTTCTTGAGCATAGGCATCGACTTTGATTTCGACTTCTTGACCAATATGCAAGGCGCCCTGATCCTGTTCTGACACATCGATTTGCAGCCACAAGCTGGACAGATCAGCTAATTTGAACAGTACATCACCGGGGGCAAAACGTGAACCCGCGACGGCCAACTTTTCAATCACTACACCTTCGATCGGAGAGCGCAATACCAAGTGGGCCATGCCATGTTCCAGGTGTGCTAAATCTTCCGGGGCGATTTGCCAGTTATCCAGACGGTTGCGTGCACTTGCTTCCATTTCAGCCAGACCCGATTCATGCGCAAGTTGTACCTCACGCGCGGCGCTTTCAAGTTCCGGACTATAGATTGTGAGCAACGGTTGTCCGCGCTTTACCGCCTGCCCCGTGGTATTCACATGCAATTGCTGCACCCAGCCTTCGAAACGCGGAGATATCCATTGCTGCTTGCTTTCATCCACTTCGAATGAACCAGTTGCACGCACGCTGCGCGTCAGCGTTCGGCGCTGTACAGTTTCGATCCTCACTCCCAGCATTTGCAGTTTGTCCGGCGTGATAGCCACCGAACCACTGCTTGCATTTTCGCTTTCGTAGACGGCCACATAGTCCATGCCCATACTATCTTTCTTTGGTATCGGTGAAGTGTCGGGCAAGCCCATCGGGTTGCGGTAATACAAAATCTTTTGTTCGCTTGGTACTTTTTTTGCCGTTGTTTCCGAAGCCGTTTGCTTCTTGCCAAAATGAAAACCTCCCGCACCCACCAGTGCGATCACGAGCAACAACAATATTATTTTGAGTGTTTGATTCATAGTGCTTCTCCCAGCAAACGTTCTATTTCTGCAATATGGATTTGTTGATTGGTCAGTGCATCGAGTTCATCCAGTTTATTGCGCTGGACTTCACGTCGTACTTGCCATAACGTGGCGTAATCCAGACGGCCATTCTGATAAGCTGTGAGCGCATTTTTAAATGCCATTTCAATCAAAGGCAAACTTTGTTGATGGATCAATTGCAGTTGCTCAGTACTCGCGGTCAGTGCCGCTTTGTGCTCACTTAATTCGGCGTTCAAGTTTTGTTCCAATGCTTGTTCTCGCGCCTGGCTTGCACTCAATCGTTGATCAGCCTCATGTCGATGAGAATTGTGCGAACCTTGCTGCAAGGGAATGGTAAATTCCAGCATGGCATCCCAACTGCTTATACCGTTGCCACGCTGCACCGGGGCTATAGCCACGATGAAATCAGGCGTCTGGTTTTTGCGTGCCATGTCGACCTCACCCTGAGCTGATGCACTCATTGCATTCTGTCTGGATAGTTGCGGGCTGGAGGAACGCAAACGTTTCTGCAGTTGAGACTCTTCCAGTATGCTGATTGACGGTATTTCCGGTAGCACTTGAGGTGTATCCAGTGGCGCATCATTGGATCGGTTCAGCAATGCATTCAGCCGCGCCTGCGTTTTGCGTAACTCGGACCGAAGTGAATATCCATCAGATTTCAGTACCGATTCTTCCAGTTGCGCCTTCACCCATTCCTGTTGCCCACCTAGACCACGTTCATAGCGGGACTGCGCTAATTTGCTGGCACTTGCTGCAAACACCATGAGCTCTTCATTCAATTGCTTAGCCTGAAAGGCTCGATAATATTGCGCAAATGTTAACCGCAGTTTGGCGCGCAACTCGGCGCTGATTATTCTCTGCTGTGCTTTTGCAGTGTTGGCATTAGCAACAGCCGTTTGTTTTTGCACATCACGCTTTCCCCAGCCGGGAATAGGTTGCAGCACTGAATACTTAACTCCCGCGACCTGAGTAGGATTGAGCGTTACACCGTTGGCTTGATTTATATCTATCCACTCAATTCGCAAACTGGGGTCGGGCAATGCGCCGCTTGCTTCTGCGCGTTCTTCTTCCGCATTGCTTTCCAATCGCGCTGCATTCAGTTCGGCACTGTTCTGCTCAAGGTATTGCCATAATCCTGACAAATCTGCACCCAGCAACCTAACAGGTTCTGATGCCAAAACATTTGTAATGCTCAGACTTAATGTGATGCTCAAAAGGATAATGAATCTTTCCATTATATTTCTCCGATTACGCCGAATGAATACGGCAAAGGAATACGAGAAATCAGCACGCGACGAACCTCCTCAAAGGAAGGATCACATGCAATAGAAAATTAGATTTGGAAGGAACAGAAGCGAATAGAAACGGGCGGTCCTGTATCATGGACTTGTGACGAAGTCACATAAGTCGGCAAAACGTTAGCTTTAACAGGACCTGAAACGACCAGAGAAATAGTGTTTGGAGTTACAAAATCCGGAACGACTTGATCAATGCTAATTTGATTGCCCATCGAGCAATGTTCGAGACAAGCATTGGCATTGGTCGAGCCACCGCTATGATGACAATGCATTTCAGCCATTGCGGATTCATTAACCGCAACGACCTGTCTGTGCATTAGTTCGCAGGCA
>CAIWKC010000015.1 GCA_903913145.1 uncultured Gallionellaceae bacterium
TCCCTGCTTGGGGATATTCTACTTTGAGTGCGTTTAAAAGCTGAGGCCCTTCATTCTCCGCAAATTTAACGTCAACAATCGGTCCGATTACCTGGAAAATTGTGTAAAGAATGCGGCAACTCAACGCTGATCAAGAAAGACGGATGCGAATTTTGCACAAGTTGTGGTGCGATTGGAGCATGCGGTTAGTGTTGATTCCCACAAGCTCAAGTATTGACAAAAGAACGAACGTTCTATATCTTTATCGCCTTGAAATATCCAGTCAGTTCACGACATAATTTAGGAGATTTAGATGTCAGAGGCGAAGAAAATTAAATTAACTACCAGCGAAACAATTTCAGCCAAGAATGCCGCTATTGCTGATAAAACTTTAGCTTCAGCCCACAAATTTATGCTTGCAGCAAATGTGGCCGCAGCGGAGGCACTGCAAGTTCTGGAAGCAAAACAGATCATTGCTTCGCAAAAAAAAGAGGCATCTCAGGAAGCACTTGTAGCTTATGAGATGGCCTTGCAAATGAAAATAGTAACTGAACAAGAAATGCTTGACGCCAAAAAAACCGGAGATCAGGCTCGTGCTGATGCGGAAGTTGCCAAAATCGCTAAACTAAACGCCGCGATAGAAGCTGCAACAGCTAAAAAAATAGCTCTTGAAGAAACCAAGTTACGTGCTCAAGAAGCCAAAGCTACAAAATTGGCTCAGGCTGCTGCAAAGAAAAGTTTAGCCGAAGAAATGTTTGCGAAGAAAAAAATTGAAGACGCTGCCAAAAAACAGGCAGCAGAAGAAGCAAAAGAGAAAAAAAGAATTGAAGTCAATCAAATGGCTGAAGCCAAGAAGGCAGAATCTGCAGCACGTAAACTTGCAGAAACTGAAGCGGCCACATTAAAAAAACTCGAAACAGAAGCGCGCAAACAGGCGGCAAAGCAAGCTTTAGTTACCAAAAAAGAGGAATCAGAAGCCAAGAAGCAAGCGGCCAAAGAAGCAGCATTGATAAAGTTAGCAGAAGCTGAATTACTCAAAATTGCTGCACTGCAATTAGCCGCTCAAAAGAAAGCTGAAGCTGCTGCAAAAAAACAGGCCGCTTTGGAAATTGCCTTAAATAAAAAAGCTGAAGCTGAAGCTAAACGAATTGCTGCGCAAGAGGCATTAGCTGAAAAAAAACAAGTTGCGGAGAAAGCCAGACTGGTCGCGCAAGAAGTTGCACTGGCCAAGAAAGCCGAGATTGAAGCGCGTAGGGAAGCTTCTGCACAAGCGAAGCTCATTGCACTCGAAGCATCAGCTTTTCGAAAAGCTGCTGCGGCACTCAAGAAAGCTGAAATTGCAGCCAGGAAAGCTGCCGCAATGCCACCTGAACCTGTTTGGCCTTTTGCTGTCGAGAAGGGTGTGGAGGAAAGCACGACGCAATACGGTGCGTAGTTTTATAAGGAAAGAACTTACCCTGATACCTGCTTAATTATGCGTCTTTCAATACCTTACCCCCTAGAATTTTGAGCGAAACCTTTTGAAGTGATTCTCCCGCACATTCGCCAGCAATGCAGTATCCGTTCTGCCAGCGAAATTGAGCATAGTGAACATTGCATTTTATCCAGTTATCGGGTTCGAATATTAATTGAGAATCAATTTTAGCAAGTGGTGTGCCAAAATGGGGACAGCGGTTGACGTATCCATAACAACTTTCGCCACTCCGCAAGACAATTACACTGATATTTCCGATTTGGGAAGGAATTTCAAAAATTCGCCCTTGCCTATCCGGAATTTCTTCCAGAACGCAAATTTCATAGCAGGAATTTGGGGAAATTGGATTCAAAATTATTTTAGTGTAAATGTAGTCCCAAAACTAAATTCTACTACCCAAAGACTTTTATTTGCAGCAACTATTGACCATCGGAAAATAAATCGCATATTCCTTCAAAGTCCATAGTGTAAAATGTAAAGAGATGATACTTAACAGTGGTGTAGAATGCCTCGCTGTTTAGATAATGCTTGGCTATACGTCTATATTCTTTAGCTAATTTAAGTTAACCAAATGATTATGCTAGGAAAATATATTTGAATCCAAAAAAAACCGCAGGCAGCCTGTATTAAGCACTGGTGCGGTTCTTGAGTTACATATTTTACTGGTGCCCGAAAGAGGCTTCGTTTAACTGGTTTTATGTAAAAAATCCATTGATTTGCAAAGAATATTTTAAAAGTAACAAAAATTTGTTACTAAATTTGTTACTAATTTAATATTGCTTAAGAAAATTACTGAAAAATATTGGCTTTTTAGAATTCTACATATTTTATATAACTTCAAATAGTGACATTATTTTAATATAGATATTTTGTAGCGTTCGTCTCTTCCACAAATTTTTTCCTTTTGGCGATATCTAAAAATCAATGGTGGGTGGATAGGATCGTCTCCTACCCAAAGCACAATCCAATAATTAGACCGAAGCCAAAACCGCTACATCTGTACATTACAATCCGCTGATCCTACTCAAGCAATGTGCTTTACGCCACTACCCAACTTTCGAAATAAATCAAAGCTAACGAGGCTAAGTGGTAATCTTTAAATGTTTAAATTTCTTTAAAAGTCAAAATTTAGCACAATTAAAATCAAAACTTCAAATCGGCATTTAATTTCAACTCAAGAAATGATAAGCGCATAATTTTATACTTATCATCCCTATCATTTTTTCTCTTCAAAGTGGCATTTTAAAAGAATGCCTGTCAAATATAAACATAACCATATGATATTCAACGAAAATACTTGACCGCGAATTGAGTCTGCCGTACGATTTATTCATTGGAATTCGATAAATAGGTGACGGATTCAATTTCAGGCGCATGCGGAAAGTAAGTTTAGTTAAAGCTACTTTATCGTTTTGAGATTCTCAAAACTTACAATAAACAATCAACATTGCAAATTAAGACTAAATATATATAAGGAAAATTATGAAGATAGAAAAAATAATTACAGTACCTGATGGTGACGGGTTTATACGCGCCGGATTGATCCCAAGACTGATAGTTGATGCACTTTACCCATCAATGAAATACTTGGATCTTCCGATTGGTCCTGTTGTTAAAATTACTATAGATGGAGAACCTTACGGCCAATGTGCAAATACGAGTTATGAATTTACTCAAAACGATAAGATTGTCTTGGCGCTGACTTGGGAGCAACTTGCGGAATACTCAATAAATGACTTTAATAAAGTTGGGGCATTAACTCCAAGAGGAGTTTGGGATGAATATGAGGATGCGTTTATCAGTCAAAGTTCTGACTGTTGATTTGCACCTAAAACTGACCCACTTCCCGCAATAAATTGCATCCAAATTTGACCCACGTATAGATACTGTCCTGCTCATAACTTGAGCGGGAGCAAACAGGAGTGATCAACGTGGCGATATTAAGCAGCATTAGACGTTGGTATTTGCGTGATCAAATGCCGATACGAGAGATTGTTCGTAAGACTGGCATCTCTCGAAACACAATCAAGAAGTACCTGTTCAATAAGGTTGTTGAGCCCAAGTATCCGAGCCGCAAGACCCCAAGTAAGCTAGACAACTATGCTGCCAAGCTTCGACTATGGCTGAAGACAGAAGCGAACAAAGGACGCAAGCAGAAGCGCAGCCTTAAACAATTGCATAGTGACTTGGTGCAACTTGGCTTCACAGGTTCTTATGACCGAGTTGCAGCGTTTGCCAAGCGATGGCGGCAAGAACAACAAGAGCTGGCCAAGACTGCCGGACGTGGCACATTCATCCCACTCACCTTTGCACCAGGAGACGCATTCCAGTTCGACTGGAGTGAAGACTGGGCTGTCATTGCTGGCGTGCGTACCAAATTGCAGGTTGCACACTTCAAGCTTAGCCACAGTCGCGCATTCTACTTGCGCGCCTATCCACTGCAGACACATGAGATGTTGTTTGATGCACATAACCATGCCTTCGCCACCTTCGGCGGTGTGCCTGCTCGTGGTATTTACGACAACATGAAGACCGCAGTGGATAAGGTAAAGAAAGGCAAGGAGCGCGACATCAACATTCGCTTTGCCGCGATGGTGAGTCACTATTTGTTTGATGCCGAGTTCTGCAATCCTGCATCAGGTTGGGAGAAGGGACAGATCGAGAAGAATGTGCAGGACTCCCGTCACCGCATTTGGAATCAGCTTCCAGAATTCGACAGCTTGGAGGCACTCAATGAGTGGCTCCATCGTCGATGCTTGTTACTCTGGAGCGAGATCAAACATCCTGAGCAAAAGGAACGAAGTATCGCGGATGTCTATTTTGATGAGAGATCATCCCTGATGGAACTATCCTGCCCGTTCGATGGATTCGTGGAGGACACCAAACGAGTATCGCCAACCTGTTTGGTGACGTTTGAGCGCAACCGGTATAGCGTGCCCGCCTCTTATGCCAATCGTCCGATCAGTCTGCGGGTGTATGCAGACCGACTGGTGTTCGCAGCAGAATCACAAATCATTGCCGAGCATGAGAGGGTGATCTCAAACAAACATGGTCCAGGTGTTACTCGCTACGATTGGCATCATTACTTGAGCGTACTGCAACGCAAACCCGGTGCATTGCGTAACGGAACACCGTTCACCGAACTACCTACCGGATTCAAGCGACTGCAGTCTATCCTGCTCAAACGTCAGGGAGGCGATCGAGAGATGGTGGAGATATTAGCGCTGGTTCTGCAACACGATGAGTCCGACGTACTGACGGCGATTGAGTTGGCATTAGAGAGTGGAACACCATCCAAACAGCATG
Source organism: uncultured Gallionellaceae bacterium (assembly GCA_903913145.1). Classification (GTDB taxonomy): domain Bacteria; phylum Pseudomonadota; class Gammaproteobacteria; order Burkholderiales; family Gallionellaceae; genus PALSA-1006. The sequence continues at coordinate 4,760 of CAIWKC010000015.1, forward strand.
TACTGAACCTGCTTAAACGCCTGATTGAGCCCGCACCACCAGCACCTGTCGATACACCAACTCCGCTAACGCTGGTCGTCGAACCACAAGCGAATGTGAGTCGCTATGATGAACTGAGGGAGGTGCGTCATGCAGCATGAGGCCATGATTGCATCACTCAAAGCGATCAAGATGTATGGCATGGCACAAGCTGTCGATGAACTTGCCAAGCAAGGATCGCCTGCATATCAAAGCGCACAGGAAATGCTGGGCACATTGCTCAAGGCAGAGATGGCAGAACGCGAAGTGCGCTCGATTGCCTACCAGATGAAGTCGTCACGATTTCCTGTCTACAGAGACTTGGCCAGTTTCGATTTCAGCCAGAGCGTGGCAAACGAGGCATTGATTCGCCAGCTTCATCGCTGTGAGTTTATGGATCAGGTGAACAACGTGGTGTTAGTCGGTGGACCCGGTACGGGCAAGACACATCTGGCAACGGCACTCGGTGTGCAGGCAGTGCAACACCAGCATCGTCGAGTACGCTTCTTCTCGACCATCGAGTTGGTCAATGCGCTGGAACTGGAGAAGACTGCGGGTAAACAGGGGCAACTTGCTAATCGAATGGCTTATGCCGATTTAGTCATTCTGGATGAGCTTGGCTATCTTCCATTCAGTCAGGCAGGAGGCGCATTACTGTTCCACTTCATCGGTAGACTCTACGAACGAACAAGTCTAGTTATTACTACCAACCTCAGTTTCTCGGAATGGGGAAATGTATTCGGTGATGCAAAATTGACAACGGCGCTGCTGGATAGACTTACTCATCACTGTCACATCGTAGAAACCGGTAACGACAGTTATCGATTCAGGAACAGCACAACTCAATCAGGAAAGGGAGGTAAAACCAAAAAATTATCCACAACTTGAAACATAAGATTTAAACTTAGGTGTGGGTCAAAATTCAATGCAATTGGTGGGTCATGATTAAATGCAATTCAACATAGTGATGCCCTGGCGTTCAGTAAAGCCCGAGTGAAATAGCCGAGCTAGGTTCGTTAATTCAACAAACCTTTTTTATAATTTTCAAAAGGAAGTCAGTATGAGTAAGAAAATCAACAGCCTTAAAAAGCTACGAGAAAAGCTCGATCTGGAGATTCAGCAAGTCGAACAGTTTGAGAAACGCAAGGCACAGCTAGCAAAACAGTTCTTGTCTTTAATTGATAAAAACCAAGCGATTGCCGACATGTCAGATGCAGATTTGACTCAAAGTTTTAAATCGGTATTTTCAGGTTTAGGGAAAACGAGCCTTGAGCAAGTGTCAGGTTTGAACCAAAAGCCAAAGCACGTGGATGCAGTAGAAGTCTCTGAAGCGTAACCAACGTTGCCACCGGCCAATGGTTTTTGATTGGTCTGTGGCAGCGTCCTTCCCTTTCTCATTCCTGATCCACACACTCACCTGCACCATCAAAAACCTGCCGATATCATAGCCAGCAACTCAAAGCAAAATAACCAATCGGGCAAGCAATCGGTTCCCATCCATACCTCCGTCAGATGACTAAGTATTGATCGCTTCTACCTGAACCAGCACAACGGAAGCGTTCGCGATTGTCTCTGACCCTAGCTGAGCGTGAAGAGATTTCTCGTGCGATAACTGAGGGCCAATCGGTTCGTTTGATAGCTGCGTTGCTCGGCCGTGCACCATCCACCATCAGTCGAGAAATCAAACGTAATGCAGGGGCTTACTACGGCAGCACCAAGGTGTTAAAGCCTACGAAATGATTTTAATTGTCGGAAGCAAAAGAATACACCGAATGCTGGAAACTATTGGACTGCGGCAACCTCGGGATTGCTGGATTGTGGTCTGTTTGGAAATCACCCAAAGGCGAATTCACACATAAGCTACTGCTCTCTAGTTCTTCTATCGCATCTTCTGTTACGTCTTCCATTTCTTCATCACTTATACCAATATAATCTTGAGCTAATTTCCCCATAAGAAACCATTCAGAGTCAAACAGCGATTAATGAACAGTGTCATTACAGTTTATTTTTGATTTAATAAGGTGTTTGCATATCTGCTCCGCGCCTCCATACGACCAAAAAGATCATTGAATTTAGGACGTGAGCTATGCCCCCAAATCAAACCAAGTTGGGTGAATGCGAGAGTTGAA
>CAIWKC010000016.1 GCA_903913145.1 uncultured Gallionellaceae bacterium
AAAAAAATACCAAAAGTGAAGAAGGAAAAAGGCTGCTCAAAGAATATCTGGAACTCCGTACAAATTTTACCAATCAAGGATTGTCCCCAAGCGTTGAGGCGCTAAAAGCGGGGAGATATGATGAGGCTGAACATCTACTTTTAACCAGAATAATACCTTTGGTGGAAGATTCATTGGCGAAAGGACGAGCCATTGCACAGCATGAAGATGACGCAGCCAAACATGCATTGGAAGAGGCAATGTCATTGGCACATACTTCGGAAATATTCCTAATTAGCGGTTTGCTGTTATCGTTAATAGTTGGCGTCGGGCTTGGGTTTTCAATTATTACAGGCGTGGCTCGTTCAACGGGTGATATGCGCGATGCAATGATACGTACCTCTGCGGACAGCGATCTAACCCGCCACGTGCCCGTGCATGGCACGGACGAGGTGGCACAATCTGCACAAGTTTATAACTCATTGCTGGATAGTTTTCGGGAAGTTATACGCCATGTGCATGACAGTGCCGACAAAGTGAACGACACAGCGAGCTTGCTCACTAATGCCTCAACAAAAATCACGCAGGGATCGCAGGCACAAAGTGAAGCAGCATCGTCGACTGCCGCAGCCGTAGAAGAAATGACGGTTAGTATTACATCTGTATCGGAAAACACCAACGAAGTACGCAAACTTTCCGAACAAAGTTTGGAGAAAACTCGCGAAGGTAATCGAAGCACAAAAGAAATGATCAAGGACGTTAGCCAAATAGAATCGACGGTAAATCTGATTGCCAATTCGGTGAATGAATTTATAACCAGTGCGCGAACTATTGCCAGTATGACTCAGCAAGTAAAAGACATTGCCGATCAGACCAATTTGCTTGCGCTGAACGCCGCTATTGAAGCTGCGCGAGCCGGCGAGCAAGGAAGAGGTTTTGCTGTGGTGGCAGACGAAGTGCGGAAGTTGGCTGAAAAATCGGCTCAATCAGCAGGACAGATCGATCGTATCACCCAATCGCTGGAACAACAATCGGTAACAGTAGAAAAATCAGTTCAGGAAGGTTTGCGTTCATTACAGTCTACACAACGTCATGTGGATGAAGTGTCTGCCATGCTTGCAGAAGCGGGAGGTGCAGTAGAGAAATCGAGTGCGGGTGTAAATGACATCGCAGCATCGGTATCCGAACAATCTTTGGCAAGCAACGAGATTGCCCGTCACGTGGAAAGTATTGCCCAAATGGCTGAAGAAAACCATGCATCAATCTCGCAATCGGAAAAAGGAATTATGAATTTAAGTGAATTGGCCCGAGACTTGCAAAACTCGGTCAGCAAGTTCAAAGTCTAAAAATTGAAAATATTCGGATTGGCTTTTGAGCGCTTTACCTGATTTGAAACGTTGAAGAGTAATTTCCAAAAAAATAACAACGAATCGACAAGTAATATGCAAAATTTATGTGAGATCGGCAGTTAAGGAACTTTTGTAGAATTAAGGTAAATTAGGTTTTTGGTTGCTAAGACAGGAGGGCGTAATGTCCGAACTATTAAAGAACATAGATGCACGCACGAAACTGGCGGGGAACAACAAGCTGGAGATACTGATGTTCACGTTGGGAGTGGATAACCGCAGTGGCCGGCGCGAGACGTATGGCATCAACGTGTTCAAAGTACGCGAAGTCATGCGCGTGCCCGAGATCACCCAATCACCGGACATGCCGAACGCCGTGGAAGGCATGGTGAGTTTGCGCGGCGCACTGGTGCCGGTTATCGACCTGGCCAAATACGTCGGCGTGCAATGCGACGCCAAGCCCGTCATCATGATCGTCACCGAATACAACGGCCATACCCAAGGCTTTCTGGTCGAAGCCGTGGACACTATTTTACGGCTGGACTGGTCCTCCATGCGCGTGCCCCCGGAAATGCTCAACTCCCAAACCGGCGGACTTGTGACCGCCGTCACCGAATTGCCGGACAAACGT
>CAIWKC010000017.1 GCA_903913145.1 uncultured Gallionellaceae bacterium
ACAATCAGCACAAATTCAATAAGCGCAGAATTAAAGTAACCGATACTGGCATCGTGTGTAGAAAAGCCGCCCAGACTCAATGCTGAAAATGCGTGGCAAATAGCATCAATCCAGTTCATTCCTGCGAGCTTTAGCAACAGGATGCAGGCAAGGGTAATTGTGCAGTACACCAACCATAAATTACGCGCAGTTTCAGTGATGCGCGGTGTGAGCGCGGAATCTTTCATCGGCATTTCCGCTTTGAATAATTGTCTGCCCCCAATTCCGAGCAGAGGCAATATTGCGACTGCCAACACGATTATCCCCATACCTCCCAACCAACTTAACTCATGCCTCCATATATTTATCGAGGGCGGAAGTTTATCCAGTCCAGACAAAACTGTTGCTCCGGTGGTGGAAAGTCCGGACATTGTTTCAAAATATGCATCGGTAAAAGATAATCCATCAATAGCAAGTAGCAAAGGCAGTGTTGCAAAGGCAGGCATCGCCGTCCACATTCCCACCACTAACAGATAACCGTGTCGAATTGATAACTCGCCCTTGTAACTGCGGGTAAATATCCACATCAAAACGCCTGCGCAGAAGGTCCACAACATGGCCAGAGAAAAATCCCAAAGCACGGAGTATTCAGCATTAATTAACGCACAAATTATCGGCATCAAGTATGAAATACTAAATACCACCAGCAACATCCCCAACGCATTAATGACGGTAAGAGCGCGGATCATTTATAAGAATCCAACGTTTACTTGAAAAAGTTTTTCAATTTTGCGAATCATCTGTTTGTTTATGACAAAGACGATGACATGGTCTTCAGATTCAATCACGCTGTCATGATGCCCCATTATGACTTCGGCATCGCGCACGATAGCGCCAATAGTCGCCCCTTTAGGCAGTTCAATTTCGTCGATACGCCTTCCTACTACTTGCGAAGACTGACGGTCCCCGTGCGCCACCAGTTCCAGCGCTTCCGCTGCTCCACGCCGTAAAGAATGCACAGCAGCAACATCGCCTTGTCTCACGTAGGCAAGCAAAGACCCGATCGTCACATGAGCCGGCGACAAAGCAATATCGATCTTGCCGCCTTGGACTAATCCAACGTATGCACTGCGATTAATTAATGAAATCACTTTGCGTGCACCCGCTTTCTTGGCCAGTAATGAAGACATGATATTGTTCTCATCGTCATTTGTGAGCGCACAAAATACGTCTACTTCACCTACGTGTTCAGTTTCCAGCAGATTTTCATCAGTGCCGTCACCGTTTAAAACTAGAGCATTCGAAAGCTCCCCGGCCAAATTTTCGCACGCTTTCTTATTAAACTCGATGAGCTTGACCTGATAGTCCTTTTCCAGGGACAAAGCCAGACGGCGTCCGATATTGCCGCCACCTACTATCATTACGCGCTTCGCCGGCTTATCCATACGGCGTAATTCTTTCAATACACTGCGGATATTCCCGGTTGCGGCAATAAAAAATATTTCATCACCGTTTTCAATTAATGTACTGCCTTCAGGAATAATGGGTCGATCCTGGCGGAAGATAGCCGCCACTCGTGTATCTATCTGCGGCATATGAGTACGCAAATATTTTAATTCACGCCCAACAAGCGGCCCCCCTTCAAATGCTCTTACAGCCACGAGTGAAACCTTGCCATCAGCGAATTCTAGAACCTGTAATGCTTCAGGAAATTCGATGAGTTTACGAATGTAGTCGGTAAGGATTTGCTCCGGGCAGATTGAAAAATCCACGCAAAAATTGTCGTTTGAGAATATTTCCTGATGCGCCAGATAATCCGCGGCGCGAATGCGTGCAATGCGGGTCGGTGTGTTGAATAAACTTGCGGCCAACTTGCACGCCACCATATTGACTTCGTCACTCTGGGTAACTGCCAGCAACATATCTGCATCGGCTAGTCCCGCGCGCCTTAAAACGCTCGGATGTGAGGCGTTCCCGACCAAGGTACGCAAATCAAAACGATTTTGTAATGTTTGCAGTTTTGCAACATCGGTATCCACCACCGTAATGTCGTTAGCTTCACTGACCAGATTTTCTGCCACTGTCGAGCCAACTTGCCCCGCACCCAAAATCAGTATTTTCAATTAGCATCTCCTGTTGAAAGTCCGGTCAGCTCAGCCATTTTGGCGTATTCCATTATTTTTACTAAATCTGCAGGAGTGCAACAAAAACCCCGTCTAATCATCAGATTCAAATTTCTCTCCACTTTATAGAACACCCCATACTGGCAAATTGCTCAATCGGTCCTTGCCCGGTCTCTCCTACTTGAAGCATGGCTTTAAATAAATCTCGGGGAGCGTTTGGTACCGAATCTTTGCGCGAAGCATCTAAACGTCCCCTGTATTGCAATTCTAGTTTGGCATTGAATCCAAAAAAATCCGGGGTACAGACAGCACCGTAATCTTTGGCTATTTGCTGGGAGGCATCCCAAACGTATGGAAAGGGGTAGTTGTATTGCTGCGCAATCAGCTTCATATTGTCGAATGAGTCTTCGGTATAATCAGTCGGATCGTTTGACATAATAGCGATGCTGTTGATGCCATGTAGTTTCAGTTCGGCTGCATCACGGATAATTTTGTCACGAATAGACTTAACGTATGGGCAGTGATTGCAAATAAACATAACTAGCAAGCCATTTTTGCCGCGTGCACTTTCCAAGGTATGCTGCTTGCCATCCACCCCCAGCAGGTTAAAAGGACGTGCATTCCAGCCAAAATTACATAAAGGTGGTTGCAAACTAGCCATCAAAATCTCCTAAAGCCACAAATTTTTACCGAGCCGTTATATTATCACGCCCAAACATTCAACCTAATCAAGCCATGTCAGTGCCTCGTTTTTATTGCCCGCCACCTCTGCCATTGAGTACCAACTTTGAACTTCCGGCAGCAGCAGCTCATCATGCCAGCCGAGTGCTAAGGTTGCGAATCACCGATGCAGTGCAGATATTTGATGGCTGCGGAAATGCCTTGGATGCAACCATCAACCATATTAGCGGCAAATGCGTAATACTCGGCAATCTGCAAACCTGTATGGCCCAGCCTGTATCCGGATTGCGTATTGTATTGGCGCAAGCGATGTGCAGTAGCGATAAGATGGATTTAATAGTTCAGAAAGCGACTGAACTTGGCATCAGCGAAATTATGCCCGTGCAAACCCAACGCAGCGTAGCAAAACTTTCCGGTGCGCGCGCTGATAAACGTGCGGAACATTGGCGCAGTATAGCAATCTCTGCCTGCGAACAGTGCGGGCGCAATGACCTACCTCAGATTTATGCCCCGCAGGAGCTTGAGACCTGGCTTCTTTCTGTTCAAAATAGTCATAACCATGGCAGCAAATTCATTTTATTGCCAAGTGGAGCCACTCAACTGCGAGCACATTCCAAGCCGAACGTCGCCGCCACTTTACTCATCGGACCGGAAGGCGGTTTTAGTGCTGATGAAGCCAACATATCACTTCAAACGGGCTTTGTACCTGTCCTGCTCGGCCCGCGTGTATTGCGCACTGAAACTGCCGCCATAGCAAGCATCAGCGCCTTACAAACTTTATGGGGAGATTTCAATTAATACGATGAAAGGAAGATCATGCCATATGTGAACATTCGCCTTACCGGAACACTGACCCGAGAGCAAAAAGCCCAAATCGCCTCTGAAGTCACCGATACTTTGGAACGTATTGCAAATAAGCCCGCGTCTTACACCTACATTACCTTTGACGAACTGGCTGAAGAAAATTGGGCAGTTGCAGGAAAATTATTGGATGAGAAATGACCCAAATTATTCCTGAACGTTTTGCTATTGCGCTCAATACCCCCTTGCAGGATACTGCGCACTGCTAATTTGCCATTGAATTAAAATTCATGTCACATCCCTTTACCCAAAACCCTGCTGAGTTCGTTGCCTGGTTCCGTTCAGTAGCACCTTATGTCAATGCTTTTCGGGGTAGAACGTTTGTAGTCGCATTTGGCGGGGAGGTCGTGGCTGATGGTAAATTTGTCGAACTCACTCATGATTTTAATTTGCTCGCTAGCTTGGGAGCCCATTTGGTTTTAGTGCATGGGGCGCGGCCCCAGATTGAGCAACATCTCTATCGCAATAATATTTCTGATCGTTACCATCAAGGCATTCGTTTGACCGACGCCGAAACGATGCTTTGCGTAAAAGAAGCCGTCGGGCGAACACGTTTGGAAGTCGAAGCGTTGTTGTCTATGGGCCTGGCTAACTCTCCCATGGCCAATGCAGACATCCGTGTCGCAGGGGGCAACTTCATTACGGCCCAACCAATAGGTGTAATCAGCGGCGTTGACCTTTTACACACGGGCTGTGTGCGCAAGGTTGACGTCGCCGCAGTCAAAAATCGTCTCGAATTTAATGAAGTGGTATTGCTATCCCCATTGGGCTATTCGCCAACAGGTGAAGTGTTTAATTTGACACTTGAGGATGTGGCGACCACGACAGCAATAGCACTGGACGCGGACAAACTCATTTTCCTGATGGATACCGATGGTGTCCTTAACGAGAAAGGAGAGCTATTGCGTGAGTTGACCGTTGAATCTGCGAATGCAGTTTTAGCAGGAAAATATAGCTTGCCTGACGATATAAATCTATTTTTACCCTGCGCGGTTCGTGCTTGTGAAGCAGGCGTTGCCCGTACTCACCTTATCAGTCGCCATCAGGATGGCGCTTTATTACAAGAACTTTTCTCCGACGTCGGAATCGGCAGCATGGTTGTGGAAAGCTCACTCAATACGATACGTGATGCCACCATCAAAGATGTAGGAGGCATTCTCAAACTGCTTCGTCCGCTTGAGGAAGAGGGTATTCTGGTGCGTCGTTCACGTGAATTGTTGGAACGGGAAATTGAGCGTTTTGTTGTAATGGAACATGATCATCGTATTCTGGGCTGCGCAGCTTTATATCCTTTCCCTGATTCCAAGGCGGCAGAGTTAGCTTGCATGGCTGTCCATTTAAACTATCGCAGCCACGGATATGGGGAAGCATTACTCAAGCACATGAGCACAGAGGCATTGAATCAAAATTTCGAAAAACTTTTCGTATTAACTACACGCACAGCACATTGGTTTGTTGAGCGGGGTTTTAATGAGGTTGATCCAAATCAACTACCGGAAGAAAAGAAGGCCCTATACAATTACGAACGACGCTCAAAAGTCTTTATGAAAAAACTAGCAAAATGATTTTGCGTGTGTTTCAATCATTTCCTTTTGTAATCATTGCGTCATAATTTTCGATTAAAGTTAAAACCGTTATGGAGTCCAAAAATGTCAAGACTAGTACAGTGCGTAAAACTCGGTCGCGAAGCGGAGGGACTGGATCGCCCGACGTATCCGGGTCCTCTGGGCCTGCGCATATACGAAAACGTGTCGAAAGAGGCGTGGCAGGGATGGATCAAGTTTCAGACGATGCTGGTAAACGAGAATCGTCTGAATCTGGCCGACGTGAAAGCACGCAAGTACCTGGCAGAGCAGATGGAGAATTATTTCTTTGGCGCAGGCACCCAAATGCCGACGGGGTACGTACCCCCGGCGCATTAAAACGGGTTTTAAAAGTGCAAAAAAAATATCCCCCTCAGCAGTTTCTGAATAGAGAACTTGGGTTACTCGAATTTAATCGTCGTGTATTGGCCCAAGCCGAAAATACTACCATTCCCCCGCTTGAGCGTTTAAAGTATCTTTGCATCGTCAGTAGCAATCTGGATGAATTCTTTGAAATTCGGGTAGCCGGACTCAAAGAGCAGATTAAGCTCGGTGCTGTTTCTTCCGGGCCGGACGGACTTGATGCCAACCAGATTTTTAAGCGGGTTCGCGATCAGGCTCACCAGATCATTGAGCAACAATATATTATTTTCAACAAGGATGTTGTTCCGGCGTTAGCGGCCCAAGGTGTCCGCTTTTTGCGCCGTACACACTGGAACGAAGCTCAGAGTGCCTGGATTAAAAATTTTTTCCTGCGCGAAGTCATGCCTATTCTTACGCCGATTGGATTGGATCCATCTCATCCTTTTCCGCGTGTCCTAAATAAGAGTTTGAACTTCGCAGTCGAACTTAACGGCAAAGATGCCTTTGGAAGAAATTCAGCCAAAGCCATTGTGCAAGCGCCGCGTGTTTTACCGCGTGCAATCAGAATGCCCCCTGAACTTTCCGATTGCGAGAATGGATTTGTATTTTTATCTTCGATTCTGCATGCACATGTTGGTGAATTGTTCTCTGGTATGGAGATCTTGGGATGCTATCAATTCCGTGTGACCCGCAATAGTGATTTGTTTGTGGACGAGGAAGAAGTTAAGAATCTTCGCATCAGTTTACAGGGCGAATTACCCCAGCGGCACTTTGGTGATGCCGTCCGCCTTGAAGTGGCCGATAACTGCTCACCTGAAATGGCCGATTTTTTGCTGCAGCAATTCGAACTCAAGCCGGATGATCTTTATCGCGTCCATGGCCCGGTTAATCTTGTGCGTCTGATGCGCATACCGGATCAAGTTGATCGGGATGATTTGAAATTCGCTCCTTTTACTCCGGGCATGCCTGCAGCGCTACAAAAAAAAGGTGCGGATATGTTCAAGCTTATCCGCAAAGGAGACGTGTTATTGCATCATCCTTACCAGTCTTTCCGCCCGGTTATTGACTTTATCCAGCAAGCTGCCACAGACACTCAGGTTGTTTCTATCAAGCAGACTGTTTATCGCACCGGCGCAGATTCGGCGTTGATGGAAGCGCTTATTGCTGCTGCTCAAGCCGGTAAAGAAGTAACGGTAGTGGTTGAGTTGCTCGCGCGCTTCGACGAAGAAGCCAATATCAATTGGGCGAGTCGCTTGGAGCAAGCCGGTGCCCATGTGGTTTACGGCGTAGTCGGGCACAAAACACACGCAAAAATGCTAATGGTAATCCGTCGCGAAGATGGGAAATTAAGGCGTTATGTACATCTCGGCACCGGAAATTATCATCCCCGCACTGCAAAACTATATTCCGATTTCGGGCTATTCACTTGCAATGAAGAAATGTGCTCGGACGTAAATCAGGTATTCGTGCAACTTACCGGCTTGGGTAAAGCCAGCAAATTAACCCATTTGTGGCAGTCGCCCTTTTCACTTCACAGTCAGGTTCTGCGCTCTATCCAGAACGAAATTAAACTGGCGAAGTCAGGAAAGAATGCTCACATCATTGCCAAGATGAATTCTTTGCTTGAACCCGAAGTCATCATGGCACTTTATGAAGCCTCACGCGCCGGCGTAAAGATCGAGTTGATTGTACGTGGCGTCTGTGCTTTGCGCCCTGGGGTTGCCGGATTATCCGAGAATATTACAGTACGCTGCATAATCGGTCGTTTTCTGGAACATTCCCGAATTTTCTATTTCCGCAATGATCTCGCACATGAAGTCTATTTATCGAGCGCGGATTGGATGGATCGCAATTTTTTCCGTCGCATCGAGGTTTGCTTTCCGATTCTTGACACTAAACTCAAAAAACGTGTTATTGACGAAGGACTAAAAGCTTGCCTCCAAGACAACTGCCAAGCTTGGGAAATGGACGGGGACGGAGGTTGGCATCAAAAAACAACTCGCAGTGCAGCGCCAAAATCTGCTCAGAGCTTATTACTTCAGTCCTTAGCAGGCAAGCCGTCAGTTAATGATGATGATGACTAAGGTATGTTCAGACTTTTTTGGGGCGTCCTGTTTTAATTTTTTCCAGTTTTGCAACTGTCTGCTTTAATTGCGCAGAATTCAATTTTGAAAGGGTTTGTAAGCCAGCCCTTAACAGTTCACTCTTTTTAATATGAATCCCTGCTTTCAGGGCTTTTTGCTTGATTTCGGCAATAAGATCGTAATCAATTTGAGGCATCGTAAAGCTATCGCGAACAACCTTCACCTTATCTACGGCTTTCTTTTCTTTCTTTATTTTTTTTTCAGGTTTAACAACATCTGCTTTTGGAATTGCGCGTTTGCGTGCAACAGGTGGTTTTTTTACAACCGCCTTCGCTGCCGTTTTAGGTAGAATATTATTTTCGGTCATTTCTTGAACTCCTCGATTTTTGATAGCTCTTCAAGTATATACGGTATATTCTTCGAACTAAATTGTAATATTTAATTTATCTGAGTAAGGCTATGGAACTTATCTTGTGGCGACATGCAGAAGCAGTTGATGGTTTTCCAGACCAAAATCGTGCGTTGACGAGCAAAGGGCAGCTTTACGCCGAACGAATGGCCGAATTTCTGACGCCACGTCTTCCATCGGATATTCGCATTCTTGTCAGCCCTGCACTTCGCGCGCAGCAAACAGCAAGCGCTCTTACCAGGAAATTTACCACCGAACCCGCTATAAATGTACACGCTGCAGCGCAAGATGTGCTCACTGCTGCGGGATGGCCATACGAAAAACATCCGGCTTTGATAGTAGGACACCAACCTTGGCTGGGTGAAGTCGCTGCGCTACTGATGACAGGAACAGCACATAGTTGGAGCGTAAAGAAAGGTTCAGTCTGGTGGTTCAGCAGTCGTGAACGTGAAGGTGAACTTCAGACTACATTGCGCCTCGTCATTGCACCTGAGCAGCTTTAATTTTATTAGCCGGAGGTTTTAATGTTTGAATCAGCCGAGTTAGGTCACAAAATCGACAAGGCCACTTACGATGCTGAAGTGCCCAAATTGCGCGAGGCACTACTGGACGCTCAATTCGACCTTGGTGAAAAAGCTAAATTCCCAGTCATTATATTGATTGGTGGATTGGACGGCGCCGGGCGCGGTGAAACTGTTAATTTAATTAATGAATGGATGGACCCGCGTTTCATTGATACGCATGGCATGGGTGAACCTTCCGACGAAGAAATGGAACGCCCGATGATGTGGCGATTCTGGCGTGCGCTACCCCCCAAAGGCAAGATTGGTGTCTTTCTTGGCTCCTGGTACACCTGGCCGATTCTCAATCGAGCCAGAGGTTTGATTAATAGTGCTGAACTTGTACAGAGTCTTGAACGCGCTAAGCGTTTGGAAAAAATGTTGGCGGATGAAGGGGCGCTTCTTATTAAATTCTGGCTTCATCTTTCCAAAGATAAGCAGGAAGAACGTCTTAAATTGCTGGAGAAAAACCCCAAAACACGCTGGCGTGTCACCAAGCGTGACTGGAATAATTACAAGCGCTACGACAAATTTCTCACCATTCACGAAACAGTCATCCGTCATACCAGCACTGCTGAAGCCCCGTGGATCGTAGTTGAAGGGGCAGATGCCCGATATCGCAGCTTAACGGTCGGCAAAGTTATTCTTGAGTCTATTCGCAAGCGCCTTGCCGAAGTTGATCAAAAAAAAGAGCGCGCTATCCGTGCTGCTCCTTTATTGCCCCCAATTGATAATTTGAGCATTCTTAAAACCCTAGACCTCACACAAAAGCTCGACAAAAGGAAATTTTCGGCTGCTCTGGAAAAATATCAGGGCAAACTGGCTTTACTCTCTCGTGACCCAAGATTCAAGGAAATTACCGTTCTTACCGTGTTTGAAGGCAATGATGCAGCCGGCAAAGGGGGTAGCATACGTCGAATTACCGGGGCAGTTGATGCCCGCCAGTATCAAGTCGTACCTATTGCCGCACCCACTGAAGAAGAACGTGCTCAACCTTATCTTTGGCGTTTCTGGCGTAACCTGCCACGCAAAGGACGCATCACCATATTTGATCGTTCCTGGTATGGGCGCGTGCTCGTGGAACGGGTTGAAAAATTTTGTGCCGAAGCCGACTGGATGCGAGCCTATCTTGAAATTAATGATTTCGAAGCTCAGCTTGTGCGACATAAAATAGTCGTCGTCAAATTTTGGCTCGCCATCAGCAAAGAAGAACAACTGCGTCGTTTTGAAGAACGCAAACAGACCGGATTTAAACGTTTCAAGATCACCGACGATGATTGGCGCAACCGTGAAAAATGGGAAGATTACGAACAGGCTATTTGCGACATGGTTGACCGCACAAGTACCGGTGATGCACCGTGGACACTGGTTGAGGCTAACGATAAATACTTTGCGCGTATTAAAGTATTAAAGACGCTGTGCCAGCGTATCGAATCGGCAATGAATACGGTCGAGTTAAAATAACAAAACCAGCGTACCGCTCACGATGAGCGCACCACCCAACATTCCTTTGATAGTAAGCGGTTCGCCCAAAGCGAACCAACCAATCAGCATGACGAGCGCCACACTGAGCTTGTCGATAGGGGCAACCATCGAAACCGGACCGAGTTGTAAAGCACGAAAATAGCACAGCCATGACAGTCCGGTTGTTACACCCGACGCTATCAAACACGCCCACGCCACCCAGTTTTCCATGACCGGTTTTTGCCATTCATTGCGTGCGGTCAAAAAAAGCGCTGTAACCAAAATAATGACAATCGTGCGTACAAATGTAGCCAAATCGCTGTTTATTTGAGCGACGCCGATCTTCCCAAGAATAGCCGTCATCGCTGCGAATACCGCTGAAGCAACGGCAAGTAATTGCCAAGAA
>CAIWKC010000018.1 GCA_903913145.1 uncultured Gallionellaceae bacterium
TAACAACAGTACAAATTCACCTCGCTGATTATTTGCATCTCTATTCAACCAGGCCATTGCCTCACCTAATTTACAACGATGGATGTTCTCAAATAACTTAGTTAATTCACGCGCGAGCACGATTTCCCTTTCGTCGCCGAAAACTGCTTGCAAGTCGGCAACGCTTTCCAAAATGCGATGGGGCGCTTCATAAAATACCAACGAGTAGGGATGTTCGATCAAATCCTGCAAAACCGTATGGCGTGCAGCAGATTTGTTGGGCAGGAATCCGTAAAACAAAAATTGCGGTGCAGATAATCCCGAAGCTGAAAGAGCCGCTACGACTGCGCTCGCACCGGGAATAGGTATTACACGGAAGCCTGCCATCCGAACAGCTTCTACCAATACCGCCCCGGGATCGCTCACTGCAGGCGTTCCGGCATCGGTCACCAGAGCCACTGATTGACCTTGTTGCAGAAAAGAGATTACTTTTTCTGCCGCACCTCGTTCATTGTGTTGATGCAGTGCCAACAGTCGATTTGCGCTTATTCCATAGTGCGTTAGAAGATGTGAGGTGTTGCGTGTATCCTCGGCTGCAACGGTATCGGTCGATGTTAATATATCTAACCCGCGCAGACTAATATCACGTAAGTTTCCAATCGGGGTCGCTACTACATATAATGCGCATTCCAATTTTAGTTTTTGGCCACTATGCAACGTTTTTCCTTTAGGTTTATATTTCTGGCTGCACTATACGTTAGCGTTTGCGCCAATGCCACTCAAGACCAGACCTTTACTACGGTAATCCACGCTGCTTCGACTGCACATCCTGCATCTGCTGTTGAACCGGCAAGTTCAGTCCAGGTACAAACTACGCCAGTGGGTGATAACGTAGCCCCGCATATTGCTTTGTTGTTGCCGCTCAAATCTAAATCTCCCGCTCTGGCCAGGGCAGCTGAAGTCGTTCAACAGGGTTTTGCAGCAGCTTCAAGCATTCAACATGGCATTCCGATTCGAATTTACCCCAGCACCGATGAAAGCAAAGATGTTGTTTCCCTTTATCGTCAAGCTGTTTCAAACGGCGCATTAGCGGTGGCAGGTCCACTCACACACGATGGAGTCTCTACACTTGCTGGATATTCTGGCATCAGCATTCCAACGTTGGCACTTAATACGACTGAGAAAACCAATTATTCGTACAATCTTTTTTTCTTCGGTTTACCGGTTGAAAACGAAGCACGTCAAATTGCTCAACTCGCTACTTCCGCTAAGCTTCGCAATGCAACCATCATTAGTACAGGCACTCCGCTTTCCAAGCGCGTGGCAGCTGCTTTTGCCGATGAATGGATAAATCTTGGCGGAATGATTACAGCCGAGGTTTTGTTCCGCGACGATTATAATGTACTGACGAATCTGCCAGTTGCTCCTTGGCCTGAAGGTACTCAACCTAAACCAGCTTCCGCAGTTTCTGATGATGGTGAGGATACCCAGTCCGGACGCCCACTTCCTCCACCCATTGCACCGGGAAACGTGGCTTTCATTGCGGCAGATCACGAAAAAGCTCGCTTGATACGTCCTTATTTGAATCCTACTTTGCCGGTTTACGCCACCTCGCTCGTATTTAAAGGAAACGCAAATACCCTTGCCAACTTTGATCTGAATGAAATTCACTTTGTAGATATGCCGTGGTTATTGCAGCCTGACCATCCGGCCGTCCTGATCTATCCGCGCAGCACTATGCTGCTTGAACCTGAAGTTGATCGACTTTATGCTTTGGGAATAGACTCTTATCGTCTTGTTTATGCGCTTTTGGCCAGCCAGCCAAATAATGTCTTGCCACTTGACGGGGTTACCGGCCGTATTCGTTTGAATGGTCAGCAGTTTCAGCGCGAACCCATTCCTGCCTTTTTCAGACAAGGAATGGGTCTCACTCCTGAAACACTTGCTGCACTTAATGCGGCCAAAGCTGCAGCAAAAGCTGCATTAAAACAAGCTGAGAACGCAAGCAGCGTCACTCCCTCTTCTGCCCCAAGGTGAAAATCGGGGCACAAGCTGAACTTTTTGCCGCCAGATTTTTGCAGACTCGCGGTTTGAAACTTGTTGTACAAAACTATCACTGTCGTTTCGGCGAAATCGACTTAATTTTGCATGATGGCAATACGCTGGTTTTTGCTGAAGTGCGCTTGCGCAATAGCTTAAATTTTGGTGGTGCCGCTGCCAGCATAGACTTGCGCAAACAACGCAAGCTGATCTGCACTGCACAACATTATTTGGCCAGTCTCGCGAACATACCACCGTGCCGTTTTGATGCATTATTAATGAAAATGAGTAATTCCGCAGGCAGTTTTCCTAAAAACGAACCCTTAATCGATTTTATGGATAGTGACATCGAGTGGATCAAGAATGCCTTTAGCGCCTGATTCGGGTAAAATTACCATCCATCACAATTTAGGCTTTTGCCTTTCATGAGCGCCATGACCCTGACCAGCAGAGTAAATAAACATTTCGACGACAGTGCACACGTAAAATTGCAAAGTAAAAAAGTGTTGGCTCAACCTATTGCTGACGCTGCACAAGCATTGGTTACATGTCTCCTAAACGACGGCAAAGTTTTAATCTGCGGTAACGGCGGCTCAGCTGCTGATTCTCAGCACTTCGCAGCTGAATTAGTGAATCGTTTCGAAGTTGAACGTCCCGGTTTGCCAGCGATTGCTTTGACCACCGATAGCTCTGTGCTCACCTCCATCGCCAACGATTACGACTACACACTCATTTTTTCCAAACAAGTCCGCGCGCTGGGTATGGCTGGTGACGTGTTGATTGCTATTTCTACCAGCGGTAATTCTACAAATGTAATGGAATCGATTACTGCCGCACATGATCGTGGCATGGTGGTTATTGCACTTACCGGTCGCGATGGCGGTGCAATTGGTACCATGTTGAATTCTACAGATTTTCATCTCTGCGTTCCTGCACAAAGCACCGCACGCATTCAGGAAGTACACCTGCTTGTGTTACATTGCCTTTGCGATCTGATCGACCATTTATTGTTGGGTGGCGAATGATGCGATTTCTGAGTGTCTGGTTGCTAATATTTTTAGTTGCAACTGGTTATGGTTGCTCTGGCCTTGCTGCAAGAGTGTCTGCAGGCTCCGGTGACAGGCGTACTTCAGGAACTCAGGTCGAAGACGATTCGATTGAATCCAAATCGATGAGCCGCATTCAGGATAAATTCAAGGAATCTGCTCAAATTACGGTCACCAGTTATAACCGGTTTGTTTTGATTACCGGTGATGCTGCCAGTGATGATGCAAAGACTAATATTGAGCGTATTGTCTATTCCGTACCCAATGTGAAAAAAATTGCAAATGAAGTTTCGGTAGGTGCTTTGGCTAACACGAGCATTCGCCGCATTGACTTAAGCATCTCACGTGAAATCAAATCTGAACTTAGCAATAATAAATCCCTTCAATCCGGTGCTATCAAGGTTGCTACTGATCGAGGGGTTGTATACTTGCTTGGTCTGGTTACGCATGCCGAGGCAAATGTTGCTTCTGAAATTGCCAGTACTACTAACGATGTAAAAAAAGTTGTTCGCGTTTTTGAATACATTGACTAACATTTACTCTTCCCCCCTTTTTGAAAACAAAATTTGCGGTGCGTCAGCGCTTGCTTCGTTTGTTTCTCAATTGCCTCGACCGTTAGTTTTTACTAATGGTTGCTTTGATGTTTTGCATCGTGGTCATGTCACTTATTTGGCCCAGGCTCGTGCGCTTGGTGCCTCCCTTGTGCTGGGTGTTAATAGCGATTCCTCAGTCAAAAGGTTAGGCAAGGGTGATGATCGGCCGATCAACTCTGAGCAGGATCGTATGGCTGTGCTCGCGGCACTGGAAGCGATAAGCTTGGTTGTTTTGTTTGAAGAAGACACGCCGCTAAATCTTATTCTAGCCTGCAAACCCGACATACTGGTTAAAGGCGGTGACTGGAAACCGGAAAATATAGTTGGCAGTATGGAAGTGCTTGCATGGGGTGGCTCGGTACACAGTATCCCATTTCTACATGAGCGTTCTACTACTGCTTTAATCAAGAAGATTCGGAGTTTGTGAACTCATTATGGCCAACCCAACAGAAATTATTCTCCATAAGCAAACTAAAATGCTTGAGCTGGCTTTTGATGATGGTTCGCGTTTCAAGTTTCCGTTTGAGTTTTTGCGCGTATATTCACCGTCGGCTGAGGTCCGCGGCCACGGTCCAGGTCAGGAAACATTGCAAGTTGGTAAGCATGATGTTGTTTTGGATAATATCGAGCCTGCAGGTAGTTATGCACTCAAACTGGCATTTAATGATGGTCATGACAGTGGTTTGTATTCGTGGGAGTATTTTCTCGAATTGGGAAAAAACCAGAATGGCATGTGGCAAGCTTACCTTGATAAGCTAGAAGCCGCCGGTGAAAGCAGATTTTAGCTTTTACACTTATTTTCGATTAGTTGCAGTCAAGACAACTAAAATATACTTTTTACCGGCTTATTTCGGTTGGCATATTTAAAGGTTTTAACCATGACCAAAACAACTCATTTCGGTTTTAAGACTGTCTCTGAAGAAGATAAAGCCAAACACGTCGCAGGGGTGTTTACCTCTGTCGCCGGCAAGTACGACATTATGAATGATCTTATGTCGATGGGGTTGCATCGTGTCTGGAAGCGATTTGCGGTTGGATTGGCAAATGTACATGCGGGAAACCGTGTTCTGGATGTGGCTGGTGGCTCTGCGGATTTATCCCGACTTTTCCTAAAAGCAGTCGGAAATGGTGGTCAAGTTATCCTCACCGACATCAACAATGCCATGCTGCGTGTTGGTCGTGATCGATTACTTGATGAGGGCATTGCCACTCCGACCACTCAGTGCGATGCAGAGCATTTGCCCTTTCCGGATAACTATTTCGATTGTGTCAGCATCGCCTTCGGCCTTCGCAACGTGACGCACAAAGATGCTGCGCTGCGTGAAATGAACCGCGTCCTTAAACCCGGCGGTCGAGTGATAGTTTTAGAATTTTCCAAGATCGTTAAGCCACTTGAAAAGGCCTACGATCTCTATTCTTTCAAGTTACTACCTAAAATTGGGCAACTTGTTGCAGGTGACGCTGACAGCTACCAATATCTTGCCGAATCAATTCGCATGCACCCTGGGCAGGAGGAGTTAAAGCAAATGATGATCACAGCTGGCTTGGGCCGAGTTGAGTATTTTAATATGACGGGTGGGGTGGTCGCAGTTCATCGAGGTTATAAGTTATAGTCTTTCATTCAGCTTCTGGTATGTAACTACCTCCTGTTTTAAATAATTTTTGGTATACGCAATGAATCCATTATCTAAATGTCCACTTTGCAACTCTGCATTTACATATGAGGACGGAAGTAATTTCGTCTGCCCTGAATGTGCGCACGAATGGCCGATAGTTGCTTCTGAAGATGGTAACGAAGATAAGCGTGTTATTCGTGACTCCGTTGGCAATGTGCTTGCCGATGGTGACTCAATTACCGTCATTAAGGATTTAAAGGTTAAAGGATCGTCTTCAATCGTCAAGGTAGGCACTAAGGTGAAAAATATTCGTCTTGTCGAAGGAGACCATGATATTGATTGTAAAATTGATGGTATCGGCGCAATGTCTTTGAAATCTGAATTCGTAAAAAAAATATGAAACTTCTTACACTTTTTGCATTAGTCCTATTAGCGCAACCTGCGTTTGCCGATCCTTTGCCTCGCCCTGATCACATTGTCCTTGTGATTGAGGAAAATAAAGCTTTTCAACAAATCATTGGAAGCCAAAACGCGCCATACATTAATTCACTTTCTCAACGAGGGATGCTTTTTACTGAGTCATATGGCGTTACACACCCGAGCCAGCCAAACTATATAGCCTTGTTTTCAGGCAGTACACACAACATTACTAACGATTCTTGCTTGCTTGAATTAAAAGGCGATAATCTCGCCACTAGTCTCATTTCCCACAATTTTAGTTTTGCCAGCTTTTCCGAGACGATGCCTGAAGCATCTTATTTGGGCTGCATGTTTGGCTCTTATATGCGCAAACATAACCCTCTGTCGAATTGGTTAGAACTGGCTAAATTTAATCAGCCCTTTTCCGCTTTTCCCCAAGACTTTACCAAACTTCCAACAGTATCTTTGGTCGTACCCAATCAGCAAGATGACATGCACGACGGTACGATTGAACAGGGTGATGCATGGCTGTCTAAGAATTTGGAACAATATGCTCAGTGGGCTCTCACCAATAACAGTTTACTGATCGTGACTTGGGATGAAGATAATGGTTCTTCGGCAAATCACATTGCCACTATCTTTGTCGGGGGTATGATCAAGTCGGGAAAATCTTCTCAACATATCAACCATTACACTATTTTGCGTACCATTTCTGATATTTATGGGTTGCCATATATTGGCAGTAGCGCGAGTGAATTATCGATTACTGATGTATGGAGAAGTCCGGTTTTAAAGCATTAATCTTGAGTTGCTAGTTTCTTCGCGTTAACTTGAACTTTTTTTCTACTTATAACCCTCCGTCTACGAACTTACACATTATCTATGCTGATGATTCTTTGTTGGTAGTCAATAAACCAGAAGGCTTATTAGCCGTTCCAGGTCGAGGTCCTGAAAAACAGGATTCACTTATTTCACGCCTTCTTATTGATTTTCCCGATGCTCTGGTTGTCCATCGTCTGGATATGTCAACATCGGGCATTATGCTATTTGCCCGTGGAGATCGAATGCAGCGTCAACTTTCAAAATTGTTTAGTGAACGCAACATTGCTAAGTGTTATGTGGCTGTTGTCGAAGGCAAATTAGAGCCTGAAATCGGTGAAGTAAATCTCCCCATTGCAGCTGACTGGGGAAACAGACCACTACGTAAAGTTGATCCGGCTTCTGGTAGGCACTCTCTTACCCGATTTAGACGTATCGACTTTATTGATGGCAATTCGCGTGTGGAGTTGAAGCCGGTTACGGGTCGCACGCATCAGTTGCGCTTACATATGTCAGCAATCGGACATCCCATACTTGGCGATGCACTTTATGGTAAAACATCAAACGCTACCCGGCTGATGTTGCATGCTTCATCTCTGGAATTTGTACATCCGTTTTCCGGACAGTTTATGTGTTTTAATTGTACCTCTGTGTTCTAGGCAATCGCTTGAATTTTCGGATACTGTCTCAATTTATTGAATGAAATTTTGTATCCATTAGTTTGTTATCTTACTTTTTAGGAATTTTATGACTCGATACTTATTATTCTTGGTTTTTGTATTTTCCTGCTTTGCTTTATTTGTTACTTCTGCTGAAGCGAAACGCTTTGGAGGCGGAAGCAGTATTGGCAAACAAAGGACTTTATCCCCTCAACAGACGGCAACACCACCCTCTGCAAAACCTGCACCGACGGCACCTGCGGCTGCACCTCAACCTGCACCTGCCGGAAACAGATGGCTTGGTCCTTTGGCTGGTTTGGCTATTGGAGCTGGACTTGGCGCTTTGTTTGCCGGAGGGCTCGGCGGCATGGGCGGTGGTTTGAGCGGTATTTTGTTGGCCGTTGTTGCCGGTTTGGCGGTTTTGTTTGTGTTTTCGTTATTTCGTAGAAAACAACAATCTGCCATGAGTTACGCTGGTTCCGGGGCTCCCTCTAGCGGGCAGCCTAATTTCATGCCAACTTATACAACTGTTTCTCCTTCCAGTACTTCGCCGGGAAATATTCCAGCAGATTTCCCGATAGAGGCTTTTTTGCGTAGTGCCAAAACTTCATTTATCCGCTTGCAAGCCGCGAATGATCGCAAAGATCTCGATGATATTCGCGAATACACGACCCCGGAGATGTTCGCGGAAATCTCTATGCAACTGCGTGAACGCGATAATTCTCCTCAAAAAACTGATGTAATTCTTATTGATGCTCGATTGCTGGAGGTTGCTCATGAAAATGAACTTGCTATCGCCAGCGTTCGCATGACCGGTCAATTGCGGGAAAACAATGGCACTCCTGACAATTTTGATGAGGTATGGCATGTTCAGAAAAATCTTCAAGATGCAAACGCGGTATGGCTATTGTGTGGAATTCAGCAGCTCGCCTAGTACATTTTTTATCATGATTTTTCAGTTATTCCCGTCATTGATAAAAATAATTTGCCAATCCACTATACCGGCAAGTTGCCAAGTGGCTGGTTAACAGTTTTAGGCGGTAATCAAGTACAAATGATATTTCGTTCTGCGAACAACCTATTATTTATAATGTTGAGACGTTCATTATCCACTTTTTTTTGCTGTTTCTTACTGTCATCATTTGCGAGGGCTGATTCTGGATTTGTAATTGATCCACTGTTTAACCGAATGGCAATGGAAGCTAAAACAGCCATTCAAAAATATGATAATGATTATTTTTTGAAATTTGTAGCATCAGAAGGTGTTGTGGTTGTCGACAGAGCCTATTCTAAAGAGCAAGTTTCCGTTTTGTTAAATGATATACATAGTCCGCTATTCAAATATCTGTATTCAGGTAAATTTTCAATTAGATATTTTTTCGATACTGTACAAAACCCTCTGGTGAACATCACTAAAAGGGGGACCAATTCAATTTTGATTTCTTATTCTTCTAGAGAGCCGAATGAGAAAAGATTGGTTAAAAATTGTTTTATTTTGATCAATGATCATTGGTATTTGGACGGTATATTTAGTTGCGAATGACTAATTTGC
The DNA here is from genome assembly GCA_903913145.1 of uncultured Gallionellaceae bacterium. Lineage (GTDB taxonomy): Bacteria > Pseudomonadota > Gammaproteobacteria > Burkholderiales > Gallionellaceae > PALSA-1006. The sequence goes on from CAIWKC010000018.1 coordinate 8,725, forward strand.
ATGATTTGGTCCCACTAACTTCTTAGCTACCTTCGTCTGACATCACCCTTTGATAGGTCATCTGAAGAACGCGTGCATCATGCGAGGCACGGTGGCGTTTCAGGTTTAGATAGGCTTGCACATTTGTCTTGGTAGATTCCCAGCGTGCAGCTTTTTCATCGTCAAGAAGACTGCGAAGGTCCGTGAGTTCAAAATGCGGCACTAATGTTGTGGCATTAAATAGCGTTTGAATCCAATTGTAGTCGTGGTACCAGGAATCCGTAACAACTCGCTTTCCCATTAACTTCTCATTCAGTTCCGACGCTACCTCATGAGGTGAGCGACCGTGTAGTGATAGCACCTCTCTGGTAATACCGTGTATTTTTTCGGCGCTTTCGTCCCAGTGAAACCAGTCGGGTTCCGGTTTGATGAGTGAACAGTACCCTATGCCATCGGGAAATACGCAGCCAACTTCAATTGGATAGCTGGCAGATCCGAAACCTGATGCTTCAACATCAATAAAAGCGAAGAGGGGTACGTTGATCGAGTTTCTTGCCATATGGTTTTTGTTGATCTTTATTAAAAAATAACAGTTGCGTGAACCTGCAATCAATTTTTGAAACTGTCTCTCCTCTTCGATGAGTAGACTATCATCATTGAAAAGGAAATTGGGATTTTGAACACGTGTCTTGGTCTTGCTGAACTTTATACTGTTCCTTATCGGTCAACGAATGCGGGTACCTTGATGGCAGGTATTAGTTATTACCTGTCCGTTCATGAGTTAATAATTTTTATATTTCCAAAGCCTGCTTTCCTAGTATAGTAACTTTTTCCCTGATTGTAATTCATACCCAGATTGCGATTCCAAAATTTCTATCTTCGCTGTTCTCGTTCACTTGGTACAATTCGTCAACTTGAGAAGTGTTTAGTTTCTTATTTTCTGTTTTTACTTTTGCTAACTACCCCAGCTGAGAGAAAAATCTGATTGATGCGTATTTTTAGAGTTATTAAAATATTTTACGTTGTTCTTCGCTTTGGCTTGGATGAGTTTTTGCTCGCTCACGAAACCACGCGATGGCTTCTTGTGCCCTTAAACTTTGTTCTTTTCTTTCGTGATACTTCAGCCCCTCGTGCTGAGCGCTTACGACTCGCTTTAGAAAAATTAGGACCCATTTTTGTTAAATTTGGCCAGATGCTGTCTACCCGGCGAGACCTGATCCCTACAGATATCGCCAACGAATTGGCCAAACTTCAAGATCAGGTTCCTCCATTTCCTTCGGAACAAGCAATTGCGATATTGGAGTCTATCTACCATAAAAAACTGGTTGATGTTTTTGTCAGCTTTGATGAAATTCCTATTGCCAGTGCTTCTGTTGCGCAGGTTCACTTTGCGGTTTTACCTGATGGTCGCGATGTTGCTGTAAAAATATTAAGACCTGGCATTATTCACGTTATAGAACACGATCTTGCCTTGTTAGACGTCTGTGCCACGCTCATGGAACGTCTTTGGGCTGATGGTAAAAGGCTAAAACCCAAGTTGGTTGTAGCTGAGTTCGAAAAATACCTTCACGACGAACTTGACCTAATGCGCGAAGCTTCTTGCGCGAGTCAGTTGAAACGTAATTTTTCTGATTCTAATTTGTTGCTTGTTCCGGAAATGTACTGGGATTGGTGTGACTCGAATGTGATTGTGATGGAACGCATGTATGGTATTCCTGTCAGTCAGATGCCAGCATTAAAAGCGGCTAATATTAATATTTCCAAACTCGCCTCTGATGGTGTTGAAATATTTTATATGCAGGTATTCCGTGATGGTTTTTTTCATGCAGACATGCATCCCGGAAATATTCAGGTTGCCGCAGATGGTCGCTATATCGCCCTTGATTTTGGGATCATGGGTACACTTAGCGATATTGATAAGAATTATCTTGCACAAAATTTTATTGCTTTTTTTAATCGTGATTATAAACGCGTTGCTGAAGTCCATATTGAATCCGGGTGGGTTCCTCTTCATACTCGTGTTGATGAGTTGGAAGCTGCTATTCGAGCCGTGTGCGAACCTATTTTTGACCGGCCCTTGCGCGATGTTTCTTTTGGTAAAGTATTATTACGCTTGTTCCAGACCTCTCGTCGCTTTGGTGTTGAGATCCAGCCTCAGCTTGTCTTGCTTCAAAAAACACTTCTTAATATTGAAGGCTTGGGTTTGCAGCTTGACCCCGAACTTGATTTGTGGAAAACCGCCAAACCTTGGCTTGAACGCTGGATGAGTGAACAGGTTGGTTGGCGGGGTTTTCTTAGTTCGCTTAATGCCGAAGCTCCTAGATATGCAACGTTGTTGCCACAGATTCCACGACTGTTGCATCAGCGCCTGAATGAAAATCCTATGGCTAAATTCGAAGTTGCAATACTTGATTTGGCGGCTCAACAAAAGCAACGGAACTTTTGGTTAATGGTTATTGCTGTTGCTTCGATTATTTCTACGGCTTGGTTTGTTTTGAATTTCTGAGTTTGTTTTTGCTTTCCGTTATATCGAAATTACGTCTTTCCAGCGCAGTTGAGAATACAACCAATTAAATATTCCGAGTAGCATTCACTTACTTTGAGTTGTCCAGCTATGCGGGGATATTTCTATTTTCTGCTTTCTCTCCTTCGTTTGATTGAAGGTTGATGGGAACTCTCTTTTTTCAGTTTTCAAAAAATCCGGACTTTACCAACTCAAGGGTTAATGCTTTATAGTCTGCCGCTCCTGGCGTATGAGGGGCAAATGCGAATACATCCAATCCATGCATTGGACTGGCAGCGAGTGCTACGTTTTCTCCAATTCGGGTACTGCATACCTGTGACCCGTAGCGTTCTTTCAATTTATCGAAAATGTCATAGGAAAGTTTACGACGAGAATCAAATCTTGTTACTACAATGCGCCGCTCGAATTTGCGTTGGAGTTTTTTCTCCAGTACGTTCAAAGCTGCGTCTAGGCGATGCACCCCTTGTTGTGAAAGGAAATCTGCTGATACGGGTATCAACACTCTATCTGCTGCTAGCAAAGCGTTTAGAGTAAGCACTCCCAACATTGGACAACAATCAATTAATATTGGAGCTCCTGTTAGGGTCAACTCTTCACTAAGACCCTGTTTCAGTAACTTGGCAGCATTTGGATCCTTGCCATACATCATGTCAATTTTCGATAGTTCTATTGACGCTGGAATTATTTGCCAACCGGCTGGCGTGTCATGTAGAAGATTAGCCAATGGTTTTTTGTCATTAAAAAATGACGCCATGTTGAGTTCTTGTGTGCGCGCATCTTTCAAGCCTGAAGCCAGACTTAATGATCCTTGTGGATCCATATCCAGCGCGATCGGCTGCCGCCGTGCCATAGCCAGACCCGCGACAATATTTAAGGTGGAAGTTGTCTTCCCTACTCCACCTTTTTGATTAAATACGGCGATTACCGCCATGAGGTATTCTCCACGTTGTGAGAACGATGTTAAGTTTAACCAACCAAGGTCTTGTTTGACGCTTGACTAATTACTCAACTGTCACCGACTTCGCCAAATTGCGCGGTTTGTCAACATCGGTTCCCTTTTGCAATGCAACGTAATATGCCAGTAATTGCAAAGGAATCGTGTGCAGAATAGGGCTTAGAAAGCCCGCGTGTTCGGGCATTTGCATAACATGCACACCCTCGCTTGAATGAATTCGAGTTTTAGCGTCTGCAAATACATATAGTTCTCCACCTCGGGCGCGAACTTCTTGCAAATTGGATTTAAGCTTTTCAAGCAATGTATCGTTCGGTGCTACGGCTACCACTGGCATATCCTTATCTACCAAGGCTAGCGGCCCGTGTTTCAATTCTCCTGCCGGATAAGCTTCGGCATGAATGTATGAAATCTCTTTCAATTTAAGCGCGCCCTCCAAGGCAATCGGATAGTGCAGCCCACGACCTAGAAATAATGCATGGTGTTTATCAGCGAATTGTTCAGCAAGCTTGGCTATTTCCGGTTCCAGTTTTAGCACGGCTTTTACTGCACTTGGCAGATGACGTAAATCATGCAAATGATGTTGTTCTTGCTCTGCTTTCAGTTTACCTCGCAATTTGGCCAGTACTAAAGTTAGCAAAAACAGAGCTGCCAATTGTGTTGTGAAAGCCTTGGTCGAGGCCACACCAATTTCGGGTCCGGCTCTCGTTAAGAACCGCAGTTTCGATTGGCGGATAATTGCGCTCTCAGGTACATTGCAAATAGCTAGTGTGTGCATATGTCCGATTGATTTAGCATGATTAAGTGCTGCAAGCGTGTCTGCTGTTTCACCCGACTGGGAGATAGTAACCACTAATGTTTTTGGATTCGCAACGCTAACTCTATACCGATATTCACTTGCAATCTCGACTACGCAGGGAATGCCCGCTACTTCTTCCAGCCAGTAGCGTGCGACCATGCCAGCATGGTGGCTTGTACCGCAAGCCAATATCAGGATGCTGTCTATGTGGGCAAATGCGTTTTCAGCCTCTGCACCAAATAACCCCGGTATCAATGATTGGCTATTGCAGACTGATTCCAATGTATCTACCAACGCTTGAGGTTGTTCGTGTATTTCTTTTTGCATGTAGTGTCGATATTCACCCAGTTCAACACTTGCATTGTTTAATTCGCTGATGTTCACTACTCTTGAAACTTCTGCACCCTTAGAGTCAAATATCCTGTAGTTTGCTTGCGCCAACTCAACGACATCGCCTTCTTCCAAATAGACAACCCGCTGAGTGACTTGCAGCAACGCTGACATGTCTGAGGCAATGAAGTGTTCACCTTCGCCCACGCCTAACAACAACGGGCTACCTTTGCGCGCGCCGATCAATTGTTGCGGATTATCTGCAGCCACTACCCCAATTGCATAGGCGCCAACTAGCTGCGCAAGCGCTGTCTGAGTTGCTGCCAATAATGTTTCGCCCTTTGTGTAATGGGAGTGAACCAGGTGAGCGATTACTTCCGTATCGGTATCGGATGTGAATTCGTAGCCTTGGTTGGTTAGCTGTGTGCGTAACGCTTCATAATTTTCAATGATGCCATTGTGTACTACTGCAATGAGGTCCCTGCTCATGTGCGGATGGGCATTTCTTTCGCTGGGAATGCCATGTGTCGCCCAGCGAGTGTGTGCAATGCCGATATTTCCGATTGTTTTGCTACTTTTTTCTGCTAGTTCTGCTACTCTTCCCGTGCTACGCACACGTTCCAATTTATTGTGATTTACGAGTACGAGTCCTGCAGAGTCATATCCTCTATACTCAAGTCTCAATAAACCCTGTATCAAGATTGGCACTACATTACGTTGCGCTACAGCGCCGACTATTCCGCACATATCTATTTCCTGTTGAGGGATTGATTATTTGTTTTTGGTTGGACGTTGCCATCCCGGGACACTATGTTGCTTTGTACGTGATAATGTCAAACCGCCGTCTGGTGTATCTTTTGTGATGGTAGAGCCCGCACCTATTGTTGCACCCCGTCCAACAGTAACCGGTGCTACGAGCTGAGTGTCTGACCCGATAAACGCGTCATCCTCGATCACCGTTCGAAATTTATTTGCTCCATCGTAGTTGCATGTAATCGTTCCAGCACCTATGTTTACTCGACTGCCAATGGTTGCATCGCCGATATAGCTAAGATGATTGGCCTTGCTATTGTTGGCGAAAGTGCTATTTTTTATTTCTACAAAATTACCAATGTGGACTTCATTTTGAAGTTTGCTTCCAGGGCGTATACGTGCAAAGGGACCTATGTGGCAATTAATCCCTATTTCCGCATCATCGATGTGGCTATACGGAGAGATGATGGTGTTTGCTGCAACTCGCGAATTTTTGATCACGCTGTAAGCTCCCACTTTAACACCTTTCCCAAGATGTACAGGTCCTTCGAAGATGCACCCAACATCAATTTCGACATCTCTTTCGCACTCTAATTCACCGCGAATATCCAATCTCGCAGGGTCGGCTACCGTTACACCCTGCAGTAATAGCCTAGTCGCCAATTCTGTTTGCCAAACTCTTTCAAGTTCAGCTTGTTGAAGTTTGTTATTTATACCCACCACTTCCCATTCATTTCCGGGTTGGGTGGTATCGATCTTTACACCCTGTGCTACTGCCATCGCTACAATGTCAGTGAGGTAGTATTCACCTTGAGCATTATCGTTGCGCAAATTTGTCAACCAAGTGCGCAGCAATTTGGTTGGCGCCGCCAATATTCCTGTGTTGACCTCTTTAATTTGACATTGTTCTGGTGTGGCATCTTTTTCTTCAATGATGCTGCACACTTCTCCGGCTGTATCCCGAACAATACGTCCATAGCCCTTGGGATTTTCCAGATGCTGTGTAAGCAGCGACAAAGAAGATTCGTTAGTCAGAATCTTTTTCAATGTTTCCAACTGAACCAGCGGGACATCCCCGTACAGCACTAGACTTACGCCATCTTCATCCAAATGGGGTAATGCTTGTTGAACAGCATGTCCCGTCCCAAGTTGCGGTTCTTGAAGCACAAAAGTAGCCGTATTTCGCACCAAAGCCTGAGGCACCATTTCGCCGCCATGACCGAACACAACAATTGTTTTGGCAGGTTTTAAAATTGTTGCTGTATCAAGTACATGCTGTAGCATGGCTTTGCCAGCAATGAGATGCAATACCTTGGGCTTGTCTGAGTACATCCGCGTACCTTTTCCGGCAGCGAGTATTACGATATTAAGCTTAGCCATTCTTTTCCATCTTTTTAGCAAGGTGCAAAGTATAAACAAAAAAAACGGCTTTTGCCGTTTTCCTTGCGTAGCTCATTTAACTAAAATGAGACTTAGTGTGTTGAAGTTTTTCTCATCCTGGATATTGCGTGTAATTGTGCGATTGCTTCCGAGAGTTCTGCTTGTGCCGCAGCATAATCAATATCAGATGAACGATTTCTCATCGCTTCTTCCGCCGCATGTTTTGCCGCAAGCGCTCTAGCTTCATCCAAATCTGCACCGCGAATAGCAGTGTCGGCAAGGATAGTGACTACATTTGGCTGAACCTCTATCATGCCACCAGAAACATATATCAACGTTTCTTCATCTTCATTGGGCAATTTTAGGCGTACTGAGCCAGGTTTGATCCTTGTTAGCAATGGCGCATGGCGAGGGTAAATTCCCAACTCGCCAGCTTCACCGGGAACAATCACTACCTCCACCAAGCCGGAAAAAATGGCAGATTCGGCGCTTACTACATCGACATGAACTGTCATTGCCATAATATTTACCTTTTATTGCAGTGTTTTAGCTTTTTCGATGGCTTCTTCGATTCCGCCAACCATATAGAAAGCTTGTTCTGGCAAGTGATCGTACTCACCGGCTACAATTGCTTTGAAACCTTTGATGGTTTCTTTCAAAGTAACATACTTGCCCGGTGCACCAGTAAATTGTTCTGCAACATGGAATGGTTGAGACAGGAAGCGTTGAATCTTACGTGCACGCGCAACGGCCAATTTATCTTCTGGTGCCAACTCATCCATACCCAGAATCGCGATAATGTCGCGCAGTTCTTTGTAGCGTTGCAATGTTTGCTGTACGCCACGGGCAACGTTGTAATGCTCTTCGCCAACTACCAGCGGGTCCAGTTGACGCGAGGTGGAATCCAGCGGATCAACCGCAGGGTAAATTCCCAAAGAAGCGATATCACGTGACAAAACAACTGTGGAGTCTAGGTGCAAGAATGTGGTTGCAGGAGACGGGTCGGTCAAGTCATCCGCAGGAACGTAAACGGCCTGGATAGAAGTGATAGAGCCAACTTTCGTGGAGGTAATACGCTCTTGTAAGCGGCCCATTTCTTCAGCCAGTGTTGGTTGGTAACCCACAGCGGATGGCATACGACCCAGCAACGCTGACACTTCAGTTCCAGCCAAGGTATAGCGATAAATGTTATCAACGAAGAACAGTATGTCGCGGCCTTCGTCACGGAATTTTTCCGCCATAGTCAGACCGGACAGTGCTACGCGCAAACGGTTGCCGGGCGGCTCATTCATTTGACCGAACACCATGGCCACTTTGGACTTGGTAAAGTCTTCCTGGTCGATAACGCCCGCATCTGTCATTTCATGGTAGAAGTCGTTACCTTCACGAGTACGTTCACCTACACCGGCAAAGACTGACAAACCAGCGTGTTGCTTAGCAATGTTGTTAATCAGTTCCAGCATGTTCACGGTCTTGCCCACGCCGGCGCCGCCGAACAGGCCGACTTTGCCGCCCTTGGCAAACGGGCAAACTAAGTCGATCACTTTAATGCCGGTTTCCAGCAAATCAACTGATGGAGAGAGTTCGTCGAATTTGGGTGCTTTTTGGTGAATCGCACGTTTCTCGGTGCATTTGATTTCACCTGCTTCATCAATCGGACGACCAAGTACATCCATAATGCGGCCCAATGTTCCAGTACCTACCGGAACCATGATTGCATTGCCAGTGGCATTTACTGCCATGCCGCGACGCAAACCATCGGAGGAACCCATGGCAATAGTTCGAACGACTCCGTCTCCCAGTTGTTGCTCAACTTCGAAAGTTAAGCCGGCTTCAACAGTTGTTGAATTACCCGTGTCGGCCAATGTCAAGGCTTCATAAACCTTGGGCATTTTGTCGCGCGGAAATTCGATGTCAACAACCGCACCGATACATTGAACAATCTTTCCTTGACTCATTTTAAGATTCCCCGTCTAAATTAATTCTGAATATTTTACTTGCACAACAATTAGCTGATTGCTGCTGCTCCACCCACAATTTCGGATATTTCCTTGGTGATCGCTGCCTGACGCGCTTTGTTATAAACCAGTTTGAGCTCGCTAATAACGCTCTTTGCATTATCAGAAGCGGCTTTCATCGCCACCATGCGTGAGCTCTGTTCGGAAGCAATGTTTTCCACGACCGCTTGATATACCAAAGATTCGATATATCGTAGCATCAGTTCGTCAATCACTTTCTTTGCATCCGGTTCGTATATATAGTCCCAGTTGCCATCAGCCGCACCTAACTGTTCGCCTGAAAGCGGCAAAAGCTGTTCCATGCGTGGTTCTTGTCGCATCGTATTGACGAAATGGTTGTAGCTCAAGTAGATTGCGTCAATCTCACCTGCTGCATATGAATCCAGCATCACCTTAACAGCACCGATCAGCTTTTCCATGTGCGGTGTATCGCCCAAGCCGGTCAAATGTGACTTTACCTTGGCACCGATCCGGTTCATAAACCCGTACCCCTTGTTACCAATCGGGCAAACTGTGAGACCTTTACCTGCCGATTCCCAAGCTTTCATTTCATGCACTGCCAGACGCAACAGATTGGTGTTCAAGCCGCCACACAAACCCTTGTCGGAAGTTACAACGATCAGGCCAACATTCTTAACACTTTCACGCTTAACTAAAAACGCATGTTTGTATTCCGGATTGGCACGCGATAAATGCGCAGCAACATTGCGAATCTTTTCTGCATAGGGGCGAGCGGCACGCATGCGTTCTTGAGCACGGCGCATCTTCGCTGCAGCTACCATTTCCATCGCACGCGTAATCTTGCGCGTATTTTCTACGCTCTTGATCTTGGTACGGATCTCTTTACTGCCAGCCATTGCTCACCTCGCCTTAGTAGACCGCAGTTGCCTTGAATGCTTCGACTGCGGCAACCAACAATTTCTCGTTGTCAGCCGACAGATCCTTGCTGGATTCGATTGCATCCATCAGCGTTTTGTCTTTTGAAGCTAAATGAGCGTGCAAACCAGCTTCAAATGCCAAAACCTTAGGAACAGGCACGTCATCGAAATATCCTTTATTTACAGCGAAAAGCGATGCAGCCATTTTGGATATCGACAAAGGGGCATATTGCAACTGTTTCATCAGTTCGGTAACAATTTTGCCGCGTTCCAACTGCTTGCGTGTTGCTTCATCCAAATCTGATGCAAATTGAGCAAACGCTGCCAGCTCACGGTATTGAGCCAAGGCCAAACGAATACCACCACCCAGTTTCTTAATTACCTTGGTTTGTGCTGCGCCGCCAACGCGTGATACTGAAATACCTGCGTTGATTGCTGGACGAATACCAGCATTGAACAAATCTGTTTCCAAAAATATCTGACCATCAGTAATCGAAATTACGTTGGTTGGGACAAACGCTGATACGTCACCAGCTTGCGTTTCAATAATTGGCAAAGCAGTTAGCGAACCCGTTTTACCTTTAACCGCGCCGTTAGTGAATTTTTCTACGTATTCTGCATTAACTCGTGCTGCGCGCTCCAACAGGCGAGAGTGCAAATAGAACACATCGCCTGGGTAAGCTTCGCGACCGGGTGGACGGCGCAACAGTAATGAAATTTGACGGTATGCCCAAGCTTGCTTGGTCAAGTCGTCATACACGATCAGTGCATCTTCACCACGATCACGGAAATATTCACCCATTGTGCAGCCAGAGTAGGGGGCCAAAAACTGCATTGCTGCGGAGTCGGAAGCTGTAGCAGCTACGACAATGGTGTATTCCATCGCGCCATGCTCTTCCAACTTACGCACTACGTTAGCTACTGTCGATGCTTTTTGTCCAATCGCCACATAAATACAGGTCATGTTCTGACCCTTTTGATTTATGATCGCATCTACTGCCACTGCTGTCTTACCTGTTTGGCGGTCACCAATAATCAATTCGCGCTGACCTCGACCTACTGGAACCATTGAGTCAATGGACTTCAAACCCGTTTGAACAGGTTGATCTACTGACTTACGCGCAATTACCCCTGGCGCAGTTTTTTCAATTTTATCTGTCATTTTGGCATTGACAGGACCTTTGCCGTCTATTGGCTGTCCCAATGCATTGACCACGCGGCCACGCAATTCAGGTCCAACTGGCACTTCCAAAATGCGACCCGTACACTTGACTGTGTCACCTTCGGTAATGTGTTCATAATCACCGAGCACCACTGAACCTACAGAATCACGCTCCAAGTTAAGAGCTAACCCGAATGTATTGCCCGGAAACTCCAACATTTCGCCCTGCATAACATCGGATAGTCCGTGTATGCGAACGATGCCATCGGTAACGCTGACCACCGTACCTTCGGTGCGCGCTTGGGTCAGTGCCTCGAAATTTTCGATGCGACTGCGAATCAAATTACTAATTTCGGAAGGGTTGAGCTTCATCTGGATTTCCTCATTCTTGATAATTCTTTATCAGGCTAGAGCGACCGCCATTTCGCCTAGGCGAGTGCGTGCGGAACCGTCTATCACTTTATCTCCGGCGCGAATAACCACGCCACCCAGCAAATCTTTTTTGACATTGCACGTTAGCCTGACTTCTCGCCCCATACGCTTTTTCATCGAGGCGATAATCTTTTCCTGTTGCGTGGCAGATAACTCAAATGCCGAGTCCACCACCACATTAACTGTTTTTTCTGCTTCAGCTTTCAATGCTTCAAAAGTTGCGGCTATTTCTGGTAAAACTGACAAACGCTGATTTTCTGCCAAGACATGTACAAAATTTCTTTGTTGTACGCTAGCCGTTGTGCCCATCAGCGCCTCCATAAGTCCGAATAGTTGGGCTCTGGATACTCTTGGGTTGCTAATAACAGCTTGCACTTCAGTCTGATTGACCAGTTCTGCTAAGCTTAGCAGCAGGTCGGACCAAGCTTTTAGTGCATTCAGTTTTTGGGCTTCATCAAATGCCGCTTGCGCATACGGACGTGCAATTGTTATGGCTTCAGACATAGTGATCAGATTTCCGTAACAAGTTTATCGAGCAAGTCGCTATGTGCTTTGGCATCGATTTCACGCCCAAGTATCTTGCTCGCACCTTCAAGCGCTATCGCTGAAACTTGTGTGCGCAGATGTTCTTTAGCTCTAAACACTTCTTGATCGATTTCCGCCTTGGCTCCCGCAACAATGCGACCACCTTCAACTTTGGCTTGTGTCTTTGCTTCTTCTACTATCTCGCTTGCCCGCTTTTCGCTGTTGGCGACTATGTCGCCTGCCTTTTCCTTGGCTTCACGCAGAATCTCTGCTGAACGCTTGGCTGCCAACTCCAGATCGTGCTTTGCACGCTCAGCTTCTGCCAGACCATCGGCAATTTGCTTTTTGCGAGCATCCAGTGCACCTACAATAGGCGTCCAAACAAACTTCATGCAGAACCACACGAACAATGCGAACATGATGGTCTGGGCGAGAAGAGTTGCATTGATATTCATGCAAGCTTCCTTTCTTAGTTATGCGTTGTCGCTAATAACGAAATAATTAATGTGCAACCGCAAACAGTACGTACATCGCGATACCTACAGCGATCATCGGAACCGCGTCGACCAAGCCCATTACCACGAAAAACTGTGTACGCAACATTGGGATCAATTCAGGTTGACGAGCCGCGCCCTCAAGAAAGCGGCCACCTAAAATACCAATACCGATGGCTGCGCCCAGAGCGCCCAAACCCATCATCAGCGCGCCGGCGATGTACAGCAGTGCATTTGCTTCATTCATTTTTTGATTCTCCTATTTGATAAAAGTGAAGTTAATGAAACTGAAAATTAATGGTGTTCCTGATGCGCCATGTCCATATAAACAATTGTCAGCGTCATAAAGATGAACGCTTGTAAAGTCACAATCAGGATGTGGAAAATAGCCCAACCTAAAGATAGTATAATCTGTGAACCGTAGAGGGTTGCATTTCCCGCTGAAAAACCAGCCCAAGCTCCGCCCATCAATGCTATCAATATAAATATCATTTCGCCGGCGTACATGTTACCGAACAGACGCAAAGCAAGTGAAATTGGTTTTGCAATCAGGTTCACACCTTCTAGCAACAAGTTAACTGGCAGTCCCCATTTTCCGAATGGCTGTAATGTCAATTCGCCAACAAATCCACCAAAGCCTTTCATTTTCACACTGTAGTACAGCACTAGCAGGAATACGCCAATAGCCATACCGAATGTTGCGTTAGGATCTGTTGATGGAACCACTTTAAAAAATGGCACGCCTAGTGCCCCCATCAAGTGTGGGACGTAGTCGATTGGGATCAAATCCATCAGATTCATGGCAAGCACCCAGAAAAAAATTGTCAACGCCATTGGCGCGACCATATTATTTTTGCTGGTAAAGGAACCGCGCACGCTGCTATCAACAAACTCAATTGCCCACTCGCAGAAGTTCTGTAAGCCGCTTGGCGTACCAGAAACAATATTAACTGCTACGCGACGAAATATAATTAGGAATATCGCCCCAAGTAAGAACGACATGATGAAAGTGTCCAGATTAAGTGCCCAAAAGCCCATTTCTTTGGCTTCTTCTGCACTATGCGCCACACCCCATGTACCGTTAGACAGGTGACCGAATGTCAGGTTTTGCAGGTGGTGGTGGATGTATTCAGCTGATGTTTGCGCTTCGCTTGACATGTTGTTAGTCGCTATTTTTCAGTCTTAATCTTCAAAATCAATCGGGCTATCAAAAGCACCGCTTGCCCCAATACAAAGCCGCACAATACTGCCATGGGCGACAATTTCAGCACTGCCAGGCAAATCCCCAGAAATGCTACCACTGCTAAGAAACGCTCAGCAGCGTAGAAATACAAAAGCCTTAATTGTTGATGTAAGTCTTGGTCAGGATTTGGCGCACCACGGGTCATTCTCCAAGTCAGTAGCGCGCCATTGAGAATTGATACCCCTCCTCCACCTAAAACTGCTATCGCATATTGCGGCGAACTTTTCCAGCTAAGTGCTGCTATGCCTGAAGCACCTAAAATTACAAGAGCTTGAAGCCCGAGTACTTTAACTGCCAATCTTTTTTCTTGTTCTTCAGCACTGAAAAGCGCAGCGATGATAGCGGCGTTTAGCGGGGGTGTCAAACTTTGTCGCACTTTATCAGCATCAGCGACGCTTAATTTAGCGTTCTTTTCTAAGTCCACCCAGAAACTCTTCCAAATGGTCATTGCTTGAATATTCAATGATTAATTTACCGCCGCCTTTTTTGTTTGGCTTAATTTCAACACGAGAACCTAAGTGTTCGCTCATTTCCTCTTGTAATTTCAATGTATCCCGATCAATATTCTTTTCTTGTTTTGCGTTGTTTGCTGGTTTATCTTCTGCCGGTTCAGATTGCAATTGAACTAATTTTTCTGTTTCTCTTACTGACAAACCCCGAAGTATTATTTTGTTAGCCAGTAGCACTTGTTCTGCGCTATCAAGGGAGATTAACGCACGGGCATGGCCCATATCAATTGCTCCCTCCAACAACATATCCTGAACAACTTGAGGCAGTTTAAGCAATCTTAACAAATTACTGGCTGCGCTTCGTGACCGTCCTACTGCATCAGCTGCTGTTTGATGTGTCATTTGAAATTCATCAATGAGTCGTTGAATACCAATTGCTTCTTCAAGTGGGTTTAAGTCTTCCCTTTGAATATTTTCTATCAGAGCCATCGCCAAAGCAGCATTATCAGGTACTTTTCTCAATAAAACAGGAACTTGTGTTAGACCTGCTAGTTGTGCAGCACGCCAGCGGCGCTCTCCGGCGATGATTTCGTAATCTCCGTTCACTAGCTCTCGCGCTAGAATTGGCTGCATTATCCCTTGAGCTTTAATCGAAGCTGCAAGCTCTTTAAGCGATTCTTCATCCATTCTGCTGCGTGGCTGATACTTGCCCGGCTTGAGTTGTTCTAGTTTTAGTTCGCGCAGCAAGTCGCTGCCTTGTTCTTTACCGCCTGACAATAGAGCGTCCAACCCTCGCCCCAATCCTTTGTTTGGTTTTGCCATGATTACCCTTAAATTGTTTCTGATGCTGTACGTGATGCGTTATTTAGTAATTCACCTGCTAACGCCAAGTAAGCTAGCGTCCCCTTCGACAAATTGTCGTGGTACAGCGCGGGTATTCCATAACTAGGCGCTTCAGCCAAACGTACATTGCGTGGAATAATTGTGCGATAGACTTTATCGCCAAAGTGCTGTTGCAATTGATCTGAAACTTGCTGGGCTAAAGTATTGCGCGGATCAAACATCGTTCTAAGCAAACCTTCAATCTCCAATTCCGGATTAAGGTGAGCACGTACTTTTCGTATGGTGTTCACCAAATCACTCAATCCTTCAAGAGCATAGTACTCACATTGCATTGGAATCATTACGGATTGTGCGGCACATAACCCGTTCAGAGTCAGCAGATTTAATGCCGGGGGACAATCTATGAGTACATAATCATAGTCGGAACAAACCACCTCTAGTGCGTTTTTAAGACGCATTTCGCGATTTTCCAATTCAATTAACTCTATCTCAGCACCAGCGAGTTCTCTGTTGGCCGGTAATACATCGTATTTTCCTGCATCCGCAGTTACTCTTGCTTCACGAATCACTTTCTGGCCAAGAAGTACTTCATATACTGTTGCTGCAAGATTAGCCTTATCAATGCCACTTCCCATAGTTGCATTACCTTGTGGGTCAAGATCGATTAATAACACACGCTGTTTTGCAGCAGCAAGACTTGCTGCTAAGTTTACTGAAGTGGTGGTTTTCCCCACTCCCCCTTTTTGATTCGTAATCGCTAATATTTTTGTCATTTGTTTTCTCTTAATACGACCAAACTGCGTGCGGCATTTAGTTTAGGAACCTGTAAGTAAATAATCTTTTCAACTTTTACATCTTCTGGCAAACGAATCAATTCTTGCTCTGGAACTCCCTTCATTGCGGCCCAGCGTCCTCCATTTTTCAATAAATGCCTTGTCAAAGAAACAAATTCTGCCGTTTCTGCAAATGCACGGGAAATAATTCCGTCGAATTTAACTTCATTCTGCCATGTTTCGATTCTCTCGCATCTCACTACAACATTCTTCAAGCCCAATTCTATGCTTGCCTGCTGGACGAAGCTGGTTTTTTTGCTGTTACTGTCAACCAACGTAAATGAAAAATCCGGGTAAGCAATTGCTAATACAACTCCCGGCAAACCCGCACCGCTCCCAACATCCAACCATTTACCTGGCCACAAATGTGGCATGACCGCAAGGCTGTCCAGCAAGTGATTACTGACCATTTGCTTCGGATCACGAATCGCCGTCAGGTTGTATATTTTGTTCCATTTTTGCAGCAATGTCAGATAGTTAAGTAATTTTCGTTGCTTCTCCTCACTTACCTTAATTCCTAGCTGCGCTATGCCGCTAGATAAATCTAGTTCCAGTGTCATCTTAGTTTTGCAGGTTTTCGAAAACGCTTACACCACCTCGCTTCAAATGTACTAGAAGTATTGAAATTGCCGCGGGAGTGATTCCCGAGATTCTTGCCGCTTGACCCAATGTTTCCGGACGATGCAGATGTAACTTTTGTCGCACCTCGGTCGACAAACCTCTTACTTCAGCGTAGTTGATTGCAACAGGCACCTTCAACATTTCGTTATCAGCCTGACGTAAAATTTCAACTTTTTGACGTTCTATATATCCTTGGTATTTAGCCTGTGTTTCAACTTGTTCAGCAATTTCTTTACTGTCAACCACTACTCCACTCAAATCTATTGTCATTAAGCTTTCATAATTGACATCTGGCCGCCGAAGTAGCTCATAAAGAGAATATTCCCGTTCGATATTTTTCCCTAGCACTCGTTCTGCGTCTGCTTTCGCCAGAATTGTTGGGTTAACCCAAGTAGCTTTCAATCGTTCTATTTCTCGAGCGATTTTTTCTTGTTTAATCTCAAACGAAATCCAGCGCTCGTCGGTAATCAGGCCCATCTTTCTCCCGATCTCTGTTAACCGCAAATCTGCATTATCTTCACGCAGCTGTAATCGATATTCTGCACGGCTTGTGAACATTCTGTAAGGCTCTGAAATTCCGCGAGTAATTAAATCATCTACCAAAACACCCAAATACGCTTCGTCTCGCCCTGGATACCACGAATCTTCACACCTTGCATAGCGTGCTGCATTTAAACCGGCTAACAAACCTTGTGCTGCTGCTTCCTCGTAACCTGTTGTTCCATTTATCTGTCCTGCCATAAACAAACCATTGATGGTTTTTGATTCAAGCGAAGTTTTTAATCCCCGTGGATCAAAATAATCATATTCAATCGCATAGCCGGGTCTAGTAATGTAGGCATTTTCCAGACCTTTTATAGAGCGGACTAATTCCAATTGAATGTCAAATGGTAAACTTGTAGAAATTCCGTTTGGATAAACTTCATTGGTGTTAAGTCCTTCTGGTTCCAAAAATATCTGGTGCGAGTCCTTGTCTGCAAAACGCGTTATCTTATCTTCAATCGACGGGCAATATCTAGGGCCCACGCCTTCAATTACACCTGTAAATAGCGGCGAGCGATCTAATCCTCCTCTAATTATCTCGTGAGTTCTCTGATTAGTTTGAGTAATCCAGCAAGCCAGTTGTTTAGGATGCTGTTCTGCTGTTCCCAAGAATGAAAATACAGGTACGGGATTATCGCCCGGCTGCGGTATTAATTCTGAATAATCAATGCTTCTTCCATCAATCCTTGGTGGTGTTCCTGTTTTCAGACGGCCAATTGGTAAACCCAACTCTCGTAAATCCTTCGACAAAGCAACTGCAGGAGGGTCGCCTGCCCTACCTGCCGCATGACTGGATAAACCAACATGTACAAGGCCTGACAAAAATGTTCCCGTTGTTAATACTACGCTTTTACTCAGGAACCTTATTCCAAGTTGTAATTCAACTCCAACAACTTGCTCATTATTTACAAGAAGCTTTTCTACAGCTTGTTGAAAGAGCCAAAGGTTGGGCTGATTTTCAAGCCGTTCGCGAATTGCTTGTTTATATAACGATCTATCGGCTTGAGCACGAGTGGCTCGCACTGCAGGGCCTTTTGAAGAATTAAGAATCCGAAACTGTATCCCCGCTTCATCAGTAGCCGAGGCCATTGCTCCGCCGAGAGCATCAACCTCTTTAACGAGGTGCCCCTTGCCAATTCCACCTATAGAAGGGTTGCATGACATTGCCCCCAATGTTTCAATGTTGTGCGTGATGAGTAATGTTGTTCGTCCAATGCGAGCACTTGCGAGCGCCGCTTCCGTTCCTGCATGGCCGCCACCAACTACAATTACATCAAATATTTTGGGATAGTTCATGCGCTGTCTGTACCCTTAAGAGTCGCGCATCATACATTAAAATCTTTTGGCAGTAGTACTAATGCTACAAAATTGTTTCACGTGGAACAATTTAATTATTTCCCAATGCAGAATCGGCTCAATACCCCTAAATCACTCCAATTCAACCCTGTCTTACTCAACGACGCAAAATCTTCCCAATTGATCCCTGCCTTACCCAATATTCCCCAATCACTCCAATTCACTCCTGCCTTGCTAAACGTCGCCATATCTACCCAATTCACTCCTGTCCTACTCAATACA
>CAIWKC010000019.1 GCA_903913145.1 uncultured Gallionellaceae bacterium
GCATTTAGTTTGAGAAAGGAAATATCATGATGAAAGAACTACGTCCAGCCGTTATCAGTTTCCTCTTGCTGTCACTGCTAACAGGGTTTGCTTACCCTTTACTTGTGACAGGCTTCTCCCAAGTACTTTTGCCTGGCAAAGCCAATGGGAGTTTGATTGCAAAAGAGGGAAAGCCAATTGGTTCGGAGTTGATCGGTCAAAATTTCGCAGACCCAAAGTATTTTTGGGGCCGACTCTCGGCAACCGGTCCAATGCCCTACAACGCCTCTGCTTCCAGTGGATCGAATCTGGGGCCAACTAACCCGGCACTATTCGATGCAGTCAAAGGCAGAGTTCAAGCTCTACGCGATGCCGATTCCGGCAATCAACAAGCAGTTCCAGTTGATCTGGTTACTGGCTCAGCTAGCGGACTTGACCCGCACATTAGTCCTGCGGCGGCAGAATACCAACTGGCCCGAGTGGCAAGGGTGCGCAATATCAATTCTGAACTCTTACACAAACTCGTGGCGGAATACACAGAAAGTCGCCAGTTCGGAATTCTGGGTGAGCCGCGTGTGAATGTTCTAAAACTGAATTTGGCGTTGGATGATTTTAGATAATCAAACCGCAATCAATTTATAAGAAAGAAAATATGAATTACCACTCTGGTGCTTGGCTGGAATATGATTAGAATTATTCAAAATTCAATTTCTTAAATATTGACATGTTAATCAATTGCGTTGCTTACAAAGACGGGGTCAAACTGGCCGATCTTCCTGTCGAAAAAATCAGTGACTACTTAAAAATGGGAGATTGTTTTGTATGGGTAGCACTGCGCGATACGACTGATGAAGAATTAAAAAATATGCAGGAAGAATTTGGCTTGCATGAACTCGCGGTTGAGGATGCAAGCCACGGTCACCAGCGCCCGAAGATCGAAGAATATGGTGATTCTTTGTTTGTGGTGATGCATCTGTTGGAGGTCTTTAATGATGAAATTGTCATAGGTGAAGTTAATGTATTTGTCGGGCGGAATTTTATACTCTCCGTGCGCAATCGCAGTAATCTGCACTTTCTTGGTGTACGCGAACGCTGTGAACGTGAGCCGGAGTTACTTCGTTTGGGGGCGGGATTCGTATTGTATGCTTTGATGGACGCGGTGGTGGATCGCTACTTTCCGTTGATCGATGATTTGTCGACGCAACTCGAGTTAATTGAGGAACACCTCTTCGACAAAAATGCTTCGTTAGCTAACATTGAGCAGTTGTATGAACTCAAACGCAAGGTTGTAATCCTAAAACATGCTGTTTTGCCACTGATGGAAACGACCGGCAAGTTATACGGTGGACGAGTACCTCCCGTCTGCGCCAATACTCAGGAATATTTTCGTGATGTATATGATCACCTGTTGCGCATCAATGGGACGATCGATTCAATGCGCGACACGATCACTACTGCAATTCTGGTTTCACAGTCAACAATTGCGATCGAACAAAACGAAATTAACAAGAGACTGGCAGCCTGGGCAGGTATTTTCGCCGTAGCCACTGCATTTGCCGGCATCTGGGGAATGAACTTTCAGAACATGCCTGAATTAAAATTTGAATATGGATATCCGCTAGCCCTGTTCGTGATAATCGGAACGTGCGGCTATTTGTTCTTCCGCTTCAAGCGTTCCGGCTGGCTGTAATTACCTAAGAGAAGTAGAGATGGTTGATAATCGACCCGATCCCGATGCACTTCTGGAAAAAGTTCAGCTTGCAGAAACTAAACGCCGCCGTGGACGGCTTAAGATTTTCTTCGGCGCTTCAGCGGGTGTCGGCAAAACTTACGGCATGTTACTGGCGGCACAAGTGCGCAGAGCCGAGGGATTGGATGTGGTGGCAGGTTATGTGGAAACACACAAACGTGCAGAGACTGAGCGCCTATTGAATGGATTGGAAGTTTTGGCACCTCGCATGGTGCCATACCGTGATACACAATTGCTGGAGTTTGATCTCGATGCTGCACTCAAACGCCGACCGGCGCTGATATTAGTTGACGAATTGGCTCACAGCAATGCACCCGATTCACGTCACCCGAAACGTTGGCAAGACATCGAAGAGCTGCTAGAGGCAGGTATTGATGTCTATACCGCCATAAACGTTCAGCACATCGAAAGTCTTAACGATGTGGTTTCGCAAATTACAGGCATTCCGATATGGGAAACAGTACCTGATGCAGTTTTGCAGGAAGCAGATGAAATCGAATTGATTGACTTGCCCCCGGATGAATTGTTACAGCGTCTGAAGGAGGGTAAGGTTTATCTTCCACAACAAGCAGAACGCGCTGCACAGAATTTTTTCCGCAAAGGGAATCTGATCGCACTTCGTGAACTTGCCTTGCGCCGCACCGCAGACCGAGTTGATGCTCAGATGCGGGACTATCGTGAAGATCACGCAATTAATGATGTATGGCAAGTCAAAGAGCGTATGCTTGTTTGCATCGGACCAGGTGGAAATACAGATAATCTGGTGCGAGCAGCATTTCGTTTGGCACAATTGCTGAAGTCTGAATGGATCGTGGTGTATGTCGAAACTGCAAAACTGCAGCGGCTGTCCACAGAACAACGCGATGCAGTGTTACGAACTCTTAAATTGGCCGAAGAATTAGGCGCAGAGACTGTTACGCTTGGCGGGGATAAATTGGCGCAGGAGGTGATCGCTTATGCTCGCACTCGTAATGCTTCGCGCATTGTGCTTGGCAAACCTAGCCTAATAGGCTGGAAACGCTGGCTGTTTGGCTCACTGGTGGACACCATAGTGCGGTTGGCAGATGACATTGACGTTCATGTGGTCGGGAAAGAAAGTAATTTCCTGTCGCAAGCAAAACAAAATCCTTATTTCGCTCGCAGCCGTTTATACCTTGGCCTTGCTCCAGAAGAGCACAATACTCTATTCACCTGGAGTATCTATTATTTGTGGGCAGTAGTTGCAACGGCAATCTGTACCGCAATGGCCTGGCTGATTTTTGACCGCTTCGATCTTGCCAACCTGATCATGGTCTATTTGCTGGGCGTGATCGTTGTTGCCGTACGTTATGGCCGCGGCCCGTCAATACTGAGTTCCTTTCTCAGCGTCCTGTCATTCGACTTCTTTTTTGTCCCGCCAAGATTCAGCTTTGCAGTTTCTGACACGCAATATTTGATTACTTTTGCCGTAATGTTGATGGTTGGGTTGGTTATCAGCAGTATGACGGTGCGTATTAAGTATCAGGCGAAAATTGCGGGCCATCGTGAACGCCGAACCGCGTCACTTTATTTAATGAGTCGAGAATTAGCAGCGACTCGCGGTGAAGAAAATATTTTACGGGTTGCTGTCAAACACGTGGCGGAGGTATTTGAATCTCAGGCTGTCGTTTTGCTGCCTAACGCAGAAGGTCGTATTGTTTATCCGATAAGTGAGAGCACAGCGCAATCCTGTCATGGCAGTGACCTAAGCGTAGCGCAATGGGTGTTCGACCATGAACAGATGGCGGGACTGGGTACAGACACACTTCCTGGTGGCGATATGGTTTACCTGCCGTTGAAAGCCTCGTCCGAAATGATCGGTGTTCTTGCCTTGCTTCCGCTTAATCCTTCCCGCATCTCATTGCCGGAACAGCAACGTTTATTGGAAACTTTTGTCAGCCAGATCGCGCTGGCACTTGAGCGCGTGAATCTGGCAGCGGAGGCTCAAAGTTCCCAATTAAGGATGGAAACAGAACAATTGCGCAATACCTTGTTGTCTGCAATCTCGCATGACTTGCGCACGCCGCTGGCGGCGATTGTAGGTGCGTCAAGCAGTCTTATACAGGACAACGACAAGCTCGATGAGCATGCCCGCCATGAACTGGGGCAAGCAATTTACGACGAGGCTGTACGTATGGCGGGGTTGGCGAATAATCTACTTGATATGGCGAGACTTCAGGCTGGTGCATTTGAGTTGAATCGGCAATGGCAACCTATTGAAGAAGTCATTGGTGGCGCATTGGCCGGATTGACACTTCGACTTGCTAATCATCCCGTAAGCATTAAGTTGCCTCACGACTTGCCTTTAGTGGAGATAGATAGTCTGCTGATCGAACGTGTATTCGCTAATTTGCTTGAAAATGCCGTGAAATATACTCCTTGCGGAACAGCAATTGAAATCAGTGCAATGACTGAACAAAAGGAATTGATTATCAATGTCTCAGATAAAGGTCAAGGAATTCCGCAAGGTGAGGAAAAACGCATCTTCGAGAAATTCTATCGTGTCACAAGTGAGGGCAATCAGGGTGGGGCTGGATTGGGATTGGCTATATGCCGCGCCATCGTCGAAGCACATGGTGGTCGTATTTGGGTGGAAAATATTACATCAGGCGGGGCAGCGTTTCATTTTTCCCTGCCATTGTCTGAGCCACCCATGATCGAACAGGAAGAATCAATATAACAATGGACAACTTGGGAACCATTATTGTTATTGAAGATGAGGCTCAGATACGACGATTTCTGCGGACGTCGTTGTCAGCGGAAACTTATCAAGTAGTTGAAGCTGAAACTGGAAAGCAAGGGTTAATTGAAGCCGCGACGCGTAAACCTGATTTGATTATTCTTGATCTTGGTTTGCCTGATATGGATGGCGTAAAGTTGGTAAGAGAATTGCGAACTTGGTCTTCTGTTCCCATTCTCATCTTGTCAGCTCGTTCGCAGGAAAGCGACAAAATATCTGCGTTGGATGCTGGGGCAGATGATTATCTGGTTAAGCCTTTTGGCATAGGCGAGTTGTTGGCTAGAATCCGTGTGGCTTTGCGTCATATGTCTAGTACGACCGATAAGGCAGATGGAGTATTCTGTGTAGATGAGTTACAGGTAGATATGATTCATCGGAAGGTCAAAATTCGCGACACTGAAATACATCTCACACCTATTGAATATCGCTTGCTAACGGTAATGATCAAATATGCTGGAAAAGTGTTGACGCATCAATTTTTGCTTAAGGAAGTATGGGGCCCTAACCATGTGGAGCGAGCTCATTATTTGCGCATTTACATGGGAACATTGCGCCACAAATTGGAAGCAGATCCAGCTCGGCCTCGTTTCTTACTAACAGAAGTAGGCGTTGGCTACAGATTAGCGGTGGACTAGCCTTTTATGTTTGCGCTCATGATTAGTTGCAGTTTTAAATCCGTAAATTTTGAATTTGCGTTGTCAAAAATGGGCTTGTCAGAGACATACGCTATTGCGATCAATGCGAATTTGAACGATTGGTTCAGCCAAGTGAAATTTCATTTATAGGTTGATTGTGAATCGTGGAAGTGACTCTGTTACTGCCTAAGGCGAATGACCAGTTTAGAGCGACCAAATCACAACAACAAATGACCGCAAGGGGTTCCGAGTGTTATCTCGGAAAAATAGCTGCGGACACTGCAACAGGCAAGATCATCAAAATTTGCAGCTTCGGCTCATGTTTCATCAAGAGACCTAGAATGTGTTAAGAGACCCATAATGTGTGAAATGCCAAGAATGAACTCCTGGACTTAAAAGGACCACCGTTGACGTCACTGCGACTTCGTGCAATCAGTCCATTGCTGACCGAAGAGTTTTTCTGAAATAGATGCGGACCAAATCTTGTTGAATGTCAGTTCAGCAATCCCAAAGCTGCATTTGAAGCAGAGCTACTCTCTGGCTATGGTCGAACCAAAACTTGCCGGTCGCGACTGGCAGTTATCCGGCTTCGAATATTTATACCCCTTCGTTCCAAGAAACGAGCTGATAGTGCTAGCAACCTACTTTGACAAATTCCCCTATTAGGGGAATAATAAATACATGGTAAAACACAAGCCGCATTACTTACTGAAAGCAATTCAGGCTCAGATGACAACGCCGGAAGCGATGAATTTGACGCTATCGGCGTTAGCGGGAATGCGCTCGTTAGGGATGGCACAGGCGGATGCTTTGACTGTGATACAGAGTTTAACCTCCGTAAAATTTTTTAAAAGTATGACAACCCATTCGAATCATTGAGTGTGGCAGGACGTCTATTATTCCGAATGGCAGGACGTAGCGCTTTATATCAAGTTTCAGCAAGCGGGTGAATATTTTGTGATTTCATTTAAGGAGCGATGAAATGAAGAAAAGTAAATGGAACGGACAACCATGCCCAATCTGCGCGTCAAGTGTGTTGCGTGACGGCAGCAAGATCGTGACACAAGACTATAAAGGGCATACTTATCAAGCTCAGTTGCTTGGCGCGTTTTGTGACAATTGTGACGAAGCAATTTTGATTTACGATGCCAAAGAAGAAAGTGCTTGGCTGGCATTTCGTGATCAGGTAGACGCTCAAGCAGCCAGTGATTTGGAGGGAATTCGCAAGCGCTTAAAACTCACCCAAGCACAAGCAGCCAAACTGGCAGGGGGCGGTAAAAATGCCTTTTCTCGCTATGAACGCGGTCAAGCTAAGCCAGTGGCAGCTGTCATAAATTTATTCAAACTGTTGGATAAGCACCCTGATCTGATAAAAGAGTTGGTGTGATCTAACGCGCGTGGAAAATAGTGCTAAATGACTACCCAAGCGAAGAAAATCAAAACCAAACCTACATGGGTTGATGTCAAGGAGAAGCTTGCTGACATTGATCGCGCAGGTTTGATACAACTTATCGCCGACATGTACGCTGCCGATAAGATTAATCAATCGTTCCTCCATACGCGCTTATACCTTGGTGATGACCCGCTGGATGCATACAAAAAACGCATCCACAAGGCCCTGTTCCCTAACGTGATGGGGCGCAACAGTGATGTCAAAATAAGTGATGCCAAAAAAGCTATTTCAGAATATCAGAAAGCTATCGGGTTGCCGGGTGGAATGTTGGAGTTGCGCCTATTCTTCTGCGAAGTGGCAATGGATTTTTCGAGGGAGTACGGTTATGCCGAAGATGGTTTTTTCAATGCGGTCTACTTGCAGTTCAAGAAGGTGGTCGAAACATTGGGAAAAATATCCGGCGATCAAATGGAAGACACCTTGGATCGGCTGTACGACCTGCGCAATATGGCTTCTAATGTAGGTTACGGACTGGAAGTTGAAATGGGAGATTTGTTGGCGGAGGCCAATCCAGATGACGGGCGCAACTGAATATTCGACTTACCTATCAGAATCCTCGCTGGCAAATTTTGTATCGCAGTTTATTGGTGCGAAAAACTTTGATGTCACTTAATGGTTCGCTGACGACAAATTTAAATTTAAAACGTATGGCCGTTGCTATTCAGGAAGAGACCTAGAATGTGTAAAATGCCCAGAGCGAACTCCGGGCCATAATTGCCCTTGGCGAACGTCAGTAAATTGGCGTTCTATTTGACACTGTCAATTTCAGGATCGTGCCATAAGCAGAACCACCGATGTATTGACCATTGAGTTGATAAAAATAGCCTCTTCATAACCTGCCATTTTCAATATTGGTAGTTAAGGAGTAGTATCTAGTCAAAATAACTTAACATTGTCATAACAGAAACTTATTTTTATCCTCAATAAATGCCATTCAATTTTCACATCGGCAATTCTGATAATCAATTTGCATTTTTGTTGTCATTGCTTTTTGTTGCAGCCTATGTCTCGACTGGTTACTTAATTTTCCACCACTTCACTACTAGCGGCTCAATTAGTGTAATTGGAGCAGGCAATGGTTTGGCGCTTGCCACTTTGTTAATTGGAGGTAAGCGTTATTGGTGGCTTGTTTTGATAGGTGCACTACTCCTCAATCTGGTCATTTATAGTTCGCTCCTGCTAGTCATTAGTATGACAATCACCAATGTGATTGAGGCGTTAGTCGGTCTCCATTTAGTTAATCGATATATTCCATTTGGTGGTTACCTCAGTTCGCTACCATCGTATTTAAAATTAATATTATTTGGAGGCGTACTACCAGCACTGCTTGCTTCGGTTTTGGGTTCTTCAATTATGTTATTTGCGGATTTTAGTCCTCAAACATCATTTTGGGATGATGCAATCCATTGGTGGATGGGAGACACGCTCGGAGTAACATTGTTTACTCCATTAATAATTGCTTGGGGAATGGCCAAGATTGAGTTGCACAAAGGAAAAGACCTAGCTGAATACATAATAATTGTTGCCCTATCTCTTTTGGCAGGACAGATAGTTTATCTTAATTTGTTTAGTAAATATCTTACCGATACACCAAAAGGTTATTGGTTATTTTTTGCCGTAACTGTAGTCGCATTGCGCACTGGTATTCGAGGGGTGACGCTCGTGATAACTATTCTAGCCTTTCAGGCATTGATAGGCGCGTACAATGAAATTGGCTTTTTCGCACACGACATCGCAAGAGCGGGATTGAATAACTATTGGGCATATATGTTAATTTTGTCCATTATTGGAGTTTCTATAACTTCACGCATTATTGCACTTGAGGATGCTCAGGAAACAATACGCAATTTAGCTTTCTATGATGTATTGACGCAACTTCCCAATCGCAGATTGTTAAGCGACCGCCTAAGCTTTACCTTCGCAAATTTAAGACGAAATAAATGTTATGCAGCAATTATGGTCATTGATTTGGATAACTTTAAACCGCTCAATGATACATACGGACATCAATTAGGAGATGTAATGTTAAGCGAAGTTGCATTAAGGTTAAAAAGCTGTGTGCGTGAGGTGGATACAGTCGCGCGGTTAGGTGGTGATGAGTTTGTTGTACTTTTAAATGAGCTGGAACAGGATAATCCCATTGCTGAGACTCATGCAAAATTTATCTCAGAGAAAATACTTGGTGTTTTAGCAGAGCCTCATGTTTTGCAGAAAACGACTCCAGAAGGAAGCGGAATAAGTTTTGAGCATATCTGCACAGCAAGTATTGGCGTTGTAGTATTTAATGAACATGAATGTTA
This sequence comes from uncultured Gallionellaceae bacterium, assembly GCA_903913145.1. Taxonomy (GTDB): domain Bacteria; phylum Pseudomonadota; class Gammaproteobacteria; order Burkholderiales; family Gallionellaceae; genus PALSA-1006. Next base: position 8,876 of record CAIWKC010000019.1, read on the forward strand.
CTCAGACGAGCTATTTAAATTGGCTGATTTTGCAATGTATAGAGCCAAAGAAAGCGGTGGCAACTGTGTCTCCATTCATGGTTCAAATTAGTCTCGGAAACTGTTATTGGGTAGTTCTGCCTTAGGGAAACTGATTAAGTAGAAGTACTTTCGTAACCATGAACAGCCCATTTGAAAATTAAATAGTTTTTTACTTTAGGTGGGGAGCTTGAAAGATTTACTTCCAGAACTGCTACTCGAACTTGAACAGTTCGGCTTGAGCAATGATAGTGAGATTATCGATCGGCCTCGGCGCATGTTGAATATAACCCGAGGAGGGTGTAAGAAATTTTGTGTAAACGGTCATTTGGCAGGAAACTGCCATAACTTTGAAAGGAGTGAATATGACCGTAGCAAAGAAAGTCCCATCCCCCGATTTA
>CAIWKC010000020.1 GCA_903913145.1 uncultured Gallionellaceae bacterium
TACATAGCGTTAAAATAGCCGGGTGCTCAACGGTAGTTGTGATGATTTCTTTACGATCCGGTTGCGCTTTCAAAGCAGAGATCAATGCTGTGGAGTCCGACTCTGTTCCGCAGGAAGTAAAGATGATTTCCGAGTCGTGTTCCGCGCCAAGAAGTTCCTGCACTTGCATGCGCGCTTTTTTTATTGCCAGTCCGACTTTATTACCAAAACTGTGCATCGAAGAAGGATTGCCAAACTGCTCGGTAAAATAGGGCAGCATGGCATCAACCACGGCAGGATCAACCCGTGTCGTTGCGTTGTTGTCGAAATAGATGCCTTCCATGATCAGCCTTTCATTGCGCGAGTTAACGAGCTCACTTTGGTCGGCACAATCTTGATGAACTCTTTCAGCTCTTCCATCAACTTTTGTTGAATGCCTTGTAATGTCAGTGCTTCCATTTGGCAACCGGCACAAGCACCTGTCATATTGACGTAGATGGTTTTGCCGTCCACATCGACCAATTCGATATCGCCACCATCACGCTTCAATTGCGGGCGCACTGATTCCAACACAGCCTCTATCTTGCGGATACGTTGCAAATTAGTCATTCCTGCCGGTGCTGCCGCTGCTTCTTTGGGTTGCGCTCCCGGTTTGAAATTGTCCCCGCGCTCTGTCATCACTTTTGCCAAAATCTCTTCGATGCCTTCGTGACAAGATGAACAACCACCGCCGGCTTTGGTGTAATTCGTTACGTCTTGCACCGATGACAAATTGTTGGCACGAATCGTTTCTTCGATCAATACCGCGTCGATGGCAAAACACTTGCACACCAGTGCGCCTTCTTCATGATCATCACTCCAAACTTCACCGCGATAATTAGCTACTGCCGCCTGCAATGCTTCACGTCCCATCACCGAACAGTGCATTTTTTCCGGTGGCAGACCATCGAGGTAATCTGCGATGTCTTGATTGCTCACCTTTAACGCTTCATCCAATGTCTTGCCTTTAATCATTTCTGTCAGCGCGGAAGATGACGCGATGGCCGAACCGCAACCGAAGGTTTGGAAATGAGCATCAAGAATTACCTCCGTGTCAGGTTCAACTTTAAGCATCAGGCGCAGCGCATCTCCGCAACTGATCGAGCCAACGTCACCTACACCATTAGCACCTTCCAATACGCCAGCATTGCGCGGTTGAAAAAAATGTTCTTTAACTTTGTCCGAGTAATCCCACATGGCGCGCCCCTTAAGCTGAGAAAGATGACCCGCATGCGCAGCTGGAGCTGGCATTTGGATTTTCGAATTTGAAACCGCTGCCATTCAGGCTATCGACGAAGTCGACGGTTACACCTTCCAGCAAGGGGGCGGACAAAGGGTCCACCAGCAACGTGACTGCACCGTATTCCAGCACCGTGTCATCATCGCTTTTGGCTTCTTCTAACGACATGCCATACTGGAAACCAGAGCAGCCGCCACCGGAGATAGCAATGCGCAGGCCGGCTACCGGCGAGGATGAACCTTTGATGAATTTATTGACTGCAGAAATTGCGTTGGGTGTCAGGGTAATCATGGTCTGCTCCTAATTGGGTAATCTGTTCCCAAGTATTCGCAAACTACGTGCCAGACATTTATATATTACAACTTATTGTTTTAAATATAGATATTATTATTCTTTGCTCAACCCCCCTGTGTGAAAGAAGACGGCGCAGGTAGGTTGTCAGGTTTGAGACAAATGATTGAGTCGCTATCAGGTGTGCGGGAAAACCAATCAATTACATATTAATTCAGAGGTGCCTGTAATTTCATCTTTGACTGACTTAATTGGTGGATGCAATCTAACGCGGCAAGTTTGTAACATTCTGCAAGCGTTGGGTAGTTAAAAACATTTGAAACCAAATCGTGCACTGTGCCTTTCAGGTTCATCACGAGTTGACCGATATGTACCAGTTCACTGGCTTGTTCACCCACAATATGTACGCCCAGTAATTTTTCGGTATCGGTATCAACAATCAGTTTTAACAATCCCTGCGCGTCTCCGATAATTTGCCCGCGAGCACTGTCTTTAAAATAGGCGCGGCCCACCACATAGGAACGTTTATCCAGTTGCACTTCTTTTTCAGTTTTGCCTACGTAGGAAATTTCCGGAATGGTATACACGGCCATGGGTAAATTCTCCGGCGTAGCATGCTTTTCACCATCGAAGGCGTACAACACGGCGACACGCCCTTGTTCCATTCCGGTGGAAGCCAACGCGGGACGACCGATTAAATCACCCACTGCAAATATATGCGGAACGCTGGTTTGATAATGATGATTAACTTCAATCCAACCGTCTTTCGAGACAATGCCTGCAAGTTCTGAATTCAAACCGCTACTGTTAGGTTCGCGTCCTTGAGCATAAAGAACTACATCAGACCGTATTTGTTTTCCACTTGCCAAAATGGTGAGTGTGCTGTTTTCTTCACGCATAATATCCACTACACGTTCTTGCATGTGAAGCGTAACTCCCATGCCAAGGAAGCTGTCAGTCAGGACTTCAACCACATCCTCGCTTAAATACGTCAACAACTGCGCATGACTATCTACAAGACTAACTTGTACCCCCAAAGCGGCAAACATAGACACGAACTCACACGCTATTACGCCCCCGCCAACGACCAGTAAACTCTCCGGCAAATGGCGAAGATTGAGAATCGAGGTCGAATCCAGTACGGTTTTTTTATCGAAAGGAATATTAGCGGGACGTCGCGGTCTGGAGCCCGTTGCAATCACAATCACCCCGGCCGAAATCTGGCGCTTGCTATTGCCTGAATCTGTCACCTGCAGCGTATGCGAATCAATAAAAGTAGCTTCACCCGGTATCAAAGCCACACCATGACGCAACAGGCGTTGCAGCAAGACTGATTCTTGCTGTGCGATCACCATTTCCTTGCGCCTGACTGCGTCGGCCAATAAACCATGACGACTGCGGCTATCCATTGAAAATGCCTGGCGCATCCCGCCGGAACGGGTTAATTGATAAGCAACTTCACGCAATGCCTTGCTGGGTATCGTTCCAGTTTGCAGTCCAGCGCCGCCAATTTTCGGTTTGCGTTCTATGATTGCCGCACGTTTACCCAAGCGCGCTGCTTGCCATGCCGCATGCTGCCCCGCAGGACCGGAGCCGATGATGAGAACGTCATAATCCATTACGCTCAAGCCAATTCAATAAAGTTTCAATTATTCGATATTAACACAGCACATTTTAAATACATCGGCCTTAAACTGAAGTTCATGATGATACTTTCATATCCATTCTGACAGAGTATCCGGGCGAGTTGATTGCCGAATATAAAGGCAAAGACAAGGGGCCGCCAGAGGCGACAGGTATGAAAAGTCTCGGTTAAATCCCCTGAGCAGAGAGACCAACAATGAGGAAAATTTGACTTGCTACTTCACTTTAAAAATTTCATTTTTTCGTTAATCTAAAACAATACGAGTCAGCTAATGCCCGCCCAGTTCAGTTTTAAGCCTGGAAACTATTCCTTAGCCAAACCCAATACATATTCAACAAGCTTTTTTATTTGCTCTTGTTTTTTTCCTTTAGGATCAATAGCGGGCATTGGCATCCATCCTTTCCAGTTGCCCTGACCACCATTGCTAACCTTCATCATCAGGCCTTCTACAAGTGGATACTCTTTACCTTTATATGTATATTGGGTTGCCCCTTTATATTTTTTGGAAATTTCCATAAATGCAGGGCCTACAATTTTTTTGTCCATTGCATGGCACGCGGCACAGTCATTCTGCTTGGCGATATCAGGCATGTCGCTCGCCTTGGCATTACATGCAACCATCAAACATGCAAATGCAAACATACTAACAATTTCAGACTTCATAAATACATTCTCCATTATTGCTAAACTGCAATTTTCGCATACCTTACTATTGACCGACTCCTTTCTAGCAACTATCAGTCATATGAAGCAAATCAAATTATTTCAAAGTCCAACACGATCAATATATCGTTTGGATCAATAGAGCCAATGGATGATTATTTTGGGGGAGCTTTTATAACCTTTTCATTTTCGAATTCTAAAAATGAAGTTTTTAATTTTGCAAATGCTTTATCTGCTTCTGCTTGTGAAAATATTACAGGTTTATCAGCTATTTTATTAGCTAATATTTGTTGGATCGTATCGCCAATATGATAAATAGTGTTAATTGAATTATCGGTCAACTCATTTATAGTTTGAAGTTTCTTTTCAAGTGAAATTTCTGGCTTTGCATTTGCTACTTCAATGCCGTGCCTAAACTTTTCTAAAAATATATACAAATCTTCAATTGTTGAATAAATAATTTCATAGTCAACATTAGCTTGAATTTTATATCCTTTTGAATTAATCACCTTTCCAGCTTTAATGTCGGCTAATAAATTGGCCATATCAGGTGACAAACCAAAATCATTGTTAATTTGTTCGATTATTTCAATCGCACCAGCTGTATCACCTGATTTAAACAACTGAATAGCCTTTGCCTTTTGCCTTTTTTTAATATTACGCTGGCTATCTGTCAAAGCTGATTTGTTAATTCCTGAAGACATAAAATGGAATAGGCTTTATTTGAATTATTTGGTACTCAGCGTCTATTGTAGCTCCAATTTGAATATGGAGGACAACCTCAAACGGATGGACAGGGCGGATTTTACCTGTTTGTCTTTGCTTATCTTTATATCCAAGTCACTCATTTTTCTGTATTAACTTTACTTAGAACCCACTCATCCTGTCATTTATTGTCGCACATGCTAAACGGGCAACTGTTCCGGTTTCAAGTAGCGACTTTAGATTGGAGAGAATTTGCTCCTGTTCCAATAGATCCTCAATCATTCCCCCAGCAAGATTTATGGAAAAAAGAAAAAGGCTTCCATCGCTGGAAGCCTGATGAATTGGTGCACCCGAAGAGACGCTGAATTCTTACTTTTGGTTCATAGCCAAGGCGCTTAAAGTCAATTTTTCCATATTCAGCTTCAGAATTGCTTTACCAAAATTCTGACTATTTCATCAATCCACTGGGTTGAACTGCCACTCCTTCCATCATCGCTTCAGGTGCTCTGCGCAGGTCCAGTGTGAGCGGGTAATCCGGATTGCGATCTTCGCGTCGTACCTGCATCTTGCCGGGTGTGTGCCCGTGATTCGAAAATCTTGCTACGCGGCGCGATTCAGCTTCGTTGGCATTCACTGGAAAGGTTTCATAACTGCGCCCGCCCGGATGGACGACGTGATAAGTACAACCACCAATTGATCTTCCGTTCCAACTGTCGACCAAATCAAACACCAACGGGGCTTGCACTCCAATCGTAGGATGCAAAGCTGAAGGGGGATTCCAGGCGCGATAACGCAGACCTGCAACATATTCACCCTTCGATCCGGTTGATGTCAGCGGTAACGGGCGACCATTGCAAGTGAGTATATGCCGGCTGTCGTTCATGTGACGAACTTTGACCTGCATACGTTCGACCGAAGAGTCGACATAACGCGCCGTGCCTCCAGCCGCCACTTCTTCTCCCAATACGTGCCAGGGTTCAATTGCTTGCCTCAGCTCAATTTCCAAACCCTCATATACCACCGTGCCAAAACGCGGGAAGCGGAATTCAAGGAAGGGAGCGAACCAGTCAAATTCAAACGCGTAACCGGAACGTTGCAGATCCAGCACCACATCGCGCATATCTTGGGCCACAAAATGCGGCAACATGAACCGATCATGCAATTCTGTTCCCCAGCGAATCAACGGGCCGCTATAGGGCTTCTGCCAGAACCGCACGACAAGCGCACGCAACAACAACATTTGCAGCAGAGACATCTGCGCATGCGGCGGCATCTCGAAGCCGCGAAATTCGACAAGACCCAATCTTCCAGTGGCGCTGTCGGGGGAATACAATTTGTCGATACAAAATTCTGCACGGTGCGTGTTTCCGGAAAGATCAACCAAAAGATTGCGCAACAAGCGATCTACCAGCCATGGTTGCTGACTTTCCACTCCGGGCCGCAAATTTGCTGCCATTTGCTGGAAGGCAATTTCCAACTCATACAAGCTTTCATGGCGAGCTTCATCTACGCGTGGAGCCTGACTGGTGGGGCCGATAAACAATCCGGAGAACAGATAGGACAAGGCTGGATGGTGTTGCCAATACGTGATCAGACTCATCAGCACGTCCGGTCTGCGCAAACAGGGTGAATCGGCGGCATTGGCCGCACCCAGCGTAACATGGTTACCGCCACCGGTTCCTGTGTGACGACCGTCAAGCATAAATTTCTCTGTACCCAGGCGGCTCAGTCTGGCTTCTTCATAAAGAATTTGCGTATTCTCCACAAGTTGCTTCCAAGTGGATGAAGGATGGATATTCACTTCGATCACACCGGGGTCGGGTGTGATGCGGAATTCCTTCAAACGAGAATCAGATGGCGGTGTATAACCCTCAAGTCGAACAGCTAACTTCAATTTGGCAGCAGTTTTTTCAATTGCCGTTATCATCAACACAAAATCTTCCAGCAAGGGAACTGGCGGTAAAAATATGCACAGCACGCCGTCTCTTACTTCAGCACATAAAGCAGTATGCACGATCTCTCGAGGATCATAGCCATCATTGGTAGCGGGGGTAACGGAAACTTGTACCTGTTGGGCTTCCGCTTTGGCATCAGGTTCTTTTTTGCTTTCTGTTGCCAGTTTATTTTCTGCTGCCTGTTTGCTTTCAATCACAATTTTGCCATCAGGCGATTCGCTGGTCGCATCAAATGGATCTCGACCATGCTCTTCTTCTTTATCTTCAGGATCAAGCCATGGCAACGAAGCGAGCGGCAACCTCAGTCCCAAGGGTGAATCACCCGCAATCAAATAAAGATGTTCACGACGTATCGGCCAGTGACTGGAACGAAAACCAGCCGACACATTAGCCTTGCCAGCAAGTTGCTTAGTCTGCGGCGGTATCGCTTTCAACGGCAACACATAGCCCACGGCTTCACCGAGTCCTCGCTCTATCAGTTTAGCCAAGCGGCGTCTCTCGTCATTCTTTTTCAGATCAGCCGATAGTGGATCCAGATTGTCAGGCCAGCGTTGCTCTTGATCAATTATCTGCGTCACATCTTCATATGCCGGAATGATATAACGTTCTTCCAACCCGATCTCTTGAGTCAATTCACTAATAAACTTTAGTGCATCATCCGTAGTTTGAGCGCCCGTACCCTCTTGAGTTACCAGTAGTTTCAAGTCGTTCCACAGCGGTTTACCATCTGTACGCCAGTAACAGCCCAGAGCCCAACGCGGCTTGGGTTCTCCCGGATACCACTTTCCCTGACCAAAATGCAACATCGCGCCGGGAGAGAAATGCCCCTGCAGACGGGTTAATAATTCACCGGAAAGTTTGAGTTTCTTGTCGGACAACGCGGTGTAATTCCATTCCGGTCCTTCCATGTCATCAATAGAAACAAACGTCGGTTCGCCGCCCATGGTCAGTCGCACATCCTGTTTAACAAGTTCAACATCAACTTGTTGTCCGAGCGCGAGTATCGCTTGCCACTGTTCGTCGGTATAGGGCTTGGTAACGCGAGGATCTTCATGGATGCGGGTGACTTGCATGGCAAAGTCAAACTTTGTCTCGCAAACATCGGTCAAGCCGATCACCGGCGCTGCGGATGAGGGCATTGCCGTACACGCAAGCGGAATATGTCCTTCACCGGCCAAAAGTCCCGACGTCGGATCCAGCCCTATCCAACCGGCTCCGGGAACATATACCTCCGTCCATGCGTGCAAATCGGTAAAGTCGTGATCGGTACCGGAGGGCCCGTCAAGCGCTTTTACATCGGATTTAAGCTGAATTAAATATCCCGAGGCAAAGCGTGCTGCAAGCCCCAGATGACGAAATATCTGCACCAGCAACCAGGCGGAGTCGCGACATGAACCCAGTTTGATCTTCAATGTCTCTTCCGGAGTTTGCACGCCAGCTTCCAGTCTAACCACATAGCCGACATCATCTTTCACTTGCTGGTTAATGCCCACCAGCATGTCTATTGTGCGCATTTTCTTGGAGAGAAAGTGTTGACGAATGTGTTTAAGCCAAATGTCCAGCAAAGGCGTTGCTACATCTTTTTCAAGATACGGGCTCAACTCGCGCATCAAATCATCCGGATATTCGAAGGGGAAGTTTTCAGCGAAATCGGCCATGAAAAAATCAAATGGATTGATGACTGTCATGTCTGCAACGAGATCGACAGTGATCTTCAATAATTTGGACTTCTCCGGAAACACCAGCCTTGCTACCCAATTACCAAACGGGTCTTGCTGCCAGTTGAGAAAATATCCTTCGGGTTCAATCTTTAGGGAATAACTCAGTATGGGAGTACGTGCATGTGCTGCGGGTCGAAGACGGATTTCATGCGGGCCCAGATTAACTGCGCGGTCAAAGGTGTAACTAGTCTGGTGATTGAGTGCAACGCGGATGGTCATGTGTTACCTTTCTGGGGAAATCTTGCAATGCCCTGATCGACATTGATTGTTACCAAATAAAATTTGGCAGTTGGGCAAAAGCACGGCGAACACCTTCACCCCAACTTGTTCTCAGTTGTTGCATATACATGTCCTGATCATCAAAGCGATGAACGTTTTTGAGCTGGAATGTTTCACGGTAATAGCAAGCAAGATCAATCGGCATACCTACAGAAAGGTTGGAACGCATGGTTGAGTCAAACGACACCAACACGCACTTAATCGTATCTTCCATACAAGTACGCGCATTGATGACACGGTCGATGATGGGTTTACCATATTTAACTTCACCAATTTGAAAATAAGGTGTTTCAGCGGTTGCTTCAATAAAGTTTCCTTCCGAATAAACCAAAAACAGTCGCTGGTCCTCACCGGCAATTTGTCCACCCACGATAAAATTGGCATTGCCATCAACATTATTTTCCATCAGAAAAGGACCATCCCGGTGCCGCACATCACGTAATGCAATTCCAATCAATTCTGCTACGTCATACATGGAATTGGCGTTCATCAAGTTGCGTTCTGCATTGTGCTTTATCGCCTGGTCCAACAAATTGATGGTCGCTTGGGTAATCGCAAGATTTCCAGAGTTGATAATCACCAGCGCCCGTTCACCCGGGCGTTCAAAAACCTTCATCTTGCGGAACGTTGAAACGTTATCAATTCCTGCATTTGTTCGTGAATCAGACGCAAAAACGATACCTGCATCTATCATGGTCGCAACACAATATGTCATAGTTAAACTCTTTAGTCCTGAATCGGTTGATCACTTTTTAAAGCTAAACGATATGATCATATTCGAGTGCGGGCTATTTGTGAATAACTAGTTTCAAGTCGGGCACCTCTAATCTTTTCGTCATTCATCCGTTGACCAGAAATAGGTCGTATTTATATGGTCACCCAATGAATATATGCGTTCGAGAAAATTGGACAAGTATTCATGCAATCCATAGGCAAAAATGTCATCAATGCTTCCGTATTTCAATTCTCCGTGCAAAAGGCCGCTTCGTCGCAATAACTCACCTGATCGCGGTCCGTTTATTTCCTGAACCAACCTGTTCACTTCATTCATGCAGGCGGTCAATGACCGAGGCATATCCGCTCTGAGTATCAGTAAATCGGCAACCCGCTTGGGGGAAATTTGATCACGGTAAACCTTGCGATAGGATTCGAAAGCAGAAACAGACCGCAACACAGCACTCCATTGGTAATAATCTGCCGCTCCACCCACTTCACTGGGACTGGGCAAAAGTATGTGATATTTCACATCGAGTATGCGTGCCGTGTTATCTGCGCGCTCTAAAAATGTACCCAGACGCAGGAAACGGAAAGTATCGTCGCGCAACATGGTGCCGTGTGTTATTCCGCGAGATAAATGAGATTGTTCCTTCACCCATTCAAAAAATCGCGATACGCCGTCTTCTTCTATACCCTGAGACTGAATTCTGCGCATTTCCAGCCAGGTTGAATTGAGCACCTCCCACATTTCAGAAGTGATAGAACCTCTCACTGCGCGTGCGTTTTCGCGCGCGGTAAAAATACTGTTGAAGATACTCCCCGGGTTCTTTTCATCCAATGCCATGAAGTGCATCACATTGTTAGCATTTGGCTCAGAGTATCGATCTTCAAAATCTTCATGCAAACCGCTGATCGACAACATTGCCCTCCATTCGTGGTAAGGCTCGGAAACCGACTGTTTGAGCATTGACATTCGATAGGTTACATCCAGCATGCGTGCTGTGTTTTCAGCACGCTCGATGCTGCGTGCCATCCAATAGAGATGATCTGCGGTAGATGAAAGCATGTCAGTTTTCCAAAACCCAAGTGTCTTTTGTACCGCCGCCCTGGGATGAATTAACCACTAATGATCCCTCTTTCAACGCGACTCTGGTCAGGCCTCCCGGAACCATCGTTATCTCCTTTCCTGAAAGTACATAGGGGCGTAAATCGATATGGCGTGGAGCAACTCCGCTTTCAACAAATGTCGGACAGGTGGATAACGACAAAGTTGGTTGGGCAATGTATTTATGAGGTGCTTCGATAATTTTTTCGCGGAACAATCTGATTTCGTCTGATGATGCAGTCGGACCAACCAACATCCCGTAGCCACCGGAACCGTGTACCTCTTTAATCACCAATTCTGCTAAATGAGCAAGCACATATTTGCAGTCTTCGGTTTTGCTCAAATCCCAAGTAGGGACGTTGGACAAAATGGGCTCCTCACCGCAATAAAAACGAATCATCTCGGGAACATGCATGTATATCGCCTTATCGTCGGCAATACCTGTTCCAACCGCATTAGCAAGGGTGACATTACCTGCACGATACGCAGAAAAAAGGCCGGGCACACCCAGCATAGAATCTTTGCGAAAAGCCAGAGGGTCCAAGAAGTCATCGTCAATACGGCGAGAGATCACATCCACCCGGCGCGGGCCCTGTGTGGTGCGCATAAATACCGTCTCATCACGAACAAACAGATCGTTTCCGTCAACCAACTCGATGCCCATTTGCTGTGCCAGAAAAGCATGCTCAAAATAGGCACTGTTATATTGACCCGGCGTTAGAACCACCACA
>CAIWKC010000021.1 GCA_903913145.1 uncultured Gallionellaceae bacterium
TCAATGCGCTGAACCTTCGCAACTAGAGATCCACCGAATAAGTTCCCTCTCCCCGATGGAGAGGGAGAAAATCAAATTTAATCGGTGTTTCCTTAAAATGTATAAGTAGCCTTGGCACCGGCTAACCAGTTACGACCGGGCGCACTTTCGTAAAACTGACTGCTTGCCTGATTGACGATGACCGAACCCACATAAGCACGATCAAATACGTTATCAAATCGGGCAAATTCGGAGAAAGACCAAGCATCTGCATTTTGCCTGAATACCGCGCGCAAGTTCATTATGCCGTAACCACTGGCAGACTCCTGATTCAAATCATTTGCAGCGATGCTGTCTGCTGCCTTGCCTTCAACAGCGAATTCAAGTGATTTGTCTGCGTTGAGCCACATCAGTTCGGCAAACAGACCCTGTCTTGGAACGCCCGGAATGCGGTTGCCAACGTTGATTGTCTTGAGGGGAAGGGTATTATTTATATTTATCTGATATGCCTGCTGAACCGTCGCATCCACCAAAGTATAGGCCAAACTCGCTTGTAATTGATAGGGCAATTGCCACTGCGTATTCAACTCTAAGCCTTGACGCTTTGTCTTGGGAATGTTCATGTAGGCTGTTCTGCCGAAATTGCTCGAAGCAACAACGATATCGTCAGAGGTGTTGGCATCAAACACGGCAACTGTAACCCGAGCAGCTTGTGAAATCTGGCTCTTTAATCCTATTTCCAACTGCTGTGTGCTCGCAGCATTCAGCCCTATATTGCCGGTATTTGTTCCAGATGGTACGTTCACGTAACTTGCGCTGTAAATGATCTGGTTCAGCGTAGGCGTATCAAAGCCGGTACCGTATGACAGATAAACATTGGTATTTTCCTGCATATAATATTGCACCGAGACCATCCCGGTTGTGGCTTGGTAAGTGTGAGAGCCCAGACTAGCTAAGGTATTGTTGCTGGTTGCATTCAATGTGGTTTCTGAGTGACGAGCTCCTACTGTGAATGCGAGTCTTTCGCTGGGGCGCAATTCACCCTGCAAATATTCGTCCAGATTTCGCGCACTCATACCGTAATCTTGGTTCTTTGATGCTGAGTTGAAGGGTTGTTGTTGGCCAGAAATGTTATCAAAAGTTTGGCGATGATCCTGGTTTTGATTGGTATCGAATCCAGTGACAAGTTTTAACGGCATGTCAGCGACCACCCCTGAGTGGAGCCATTTGCTGTTCATGCCATAAAATTCGCGCTGCAAATTGATTACTCCATTTGTAGCTTTAGGAAGTGTAGAAGCTGCAAGATATTGGATAGTGTGGCGCTCACCATGATATGGGGTAAGCGTGATTGAATCGTTAGAGCTGATACGCTGTGTTAAATCCACACCAACCTGAGTTTGATCGACGCTTTTCCTTGTATCAGAAGTCACCGCATTTGTACCCGCTTGTCGAGGATTGATCTGTAACTGCGCCGCAGTCAAACCAAGCGGATCCTGTGCTGAAAGATTAACGTTATTGGCTACTAATGTTACCGAAGTGTCCTGACCAAATTTGAAACCCAGTTTGGCATTTTCATTTTTGCGGTCGGCGAGACTATGATCTCGATAGCCGTCAGTATGCAACGTCCCGGCATCAATGACGTAATTGATATTATTTTGTTCTCCATCGGCTTTCAGGCCATATTTGCGTTGCCCGTAAGAGCCGGCAGAGAAATAAGGCGATACCTCCACACCCGGTTTGCCGTTTTCGGTAAACACATTGATAACCCCGCCAGCGGAGTTTCCATACAGTACGGAAAAAGGTCCGCGCATGACTTCGATACGATTGGCGGAAGGAAGATCGATATGAGAAATCTGGCCCTGACCATCTGCCGCAGTGCCGGGAATGCCGTCAACAATTAACTTGATCCCGCGCGCACCAAACGCTGAATTGGCGCCAAAGCCGCGCGAGGAAATCAGCAGGTCCTGCGCATAGTTCTGGCGGTTGAGGGCAAAGATGCCTGGCGTGCGTTCCAAGGGTTCGGACAGATTTTGCTCCGCTTGGCCGTTGTGAAGTTGTTGGGAATTCACGATATCAATTGAAGCAGCTGTGTCCATCATTCGTTGCTCTGTTCGACTTGCAGATACCACGACGGGGTCAAGCTGGTTTTCCAGGGCGCTGGCGTTGGCAATAAACTGAGTTTGCAGGCA
>CAIWKC010000022.1 GCA_903913145.1 uncultured Gallionellaceae bacterium
CTAAGCATGGTAAATAATTTCAGTCCGGTGATTGAGAAAAATGGCGGGGGTGCAATCGCCAATATAAATTCAATAGTTGGCCTTGCTGCAATGTCTGGAATAGGAAGTTATTCTGCTTCAAAAGCTGCCTTGTATTCAGCTACTCAAGCTATGCGTACCGAACTAAAATCCAGAAACATAACCGTGCACAGCATATTCCCCGGACCAATCGACACAGACATGTCCAAGGGAATGGATATGCCTAAAACAAGTCCCCAGGTTACGGCGGAAAATATTCTGAATGGCATTGCCAATGGCAAAGAAGATATTTTCCCAGATCCTATGTCAACCCAACTCAGCGAACTTTGGTCAAAAGATCCTAAAGGTTTGGAAAAGCAATTCGCTTCGATGTAACAATGGAGGAGTGGATTTAATCCACTCCTCTTGTTCCATTATTCTTGAGGACAGAAAATGATATTTGATAGCGGCTTTTGGCCGGCTGCACCCCTTTGATAAACATACCCCTAATGTCGGCGACCGAGACCTAGCGGTAACTCGCCTTCCAACTAATTATATCGCTGGCAGGCATTGGACGAGCAATACCGTAACCCTGTCCAATCTCACAGCCTAGATCGAGTAGCGCTTGGAATTGCCCAACGGTTTCAACCCCCTCTGCAACAGTATGACGTTCAAATGCCTTTGCCAACGCAATAATACCCTGAACAATAGCCATATCCCCTTTGTCTTCCAACATGTCGCGCACGAACGACTGATCTATCTTGAGCGTATCAACTGGCAAACTGCTCAGGTACGACAATGATGAATAGCCTGTGCCAAAATCATCAAGGGCAAATCCAACCCCAAGTTTTCGACAAGATTCAATGATTCCTTGAACAACGGTTATATCATTAAGAGCGACTGTTTCCAGTACTTCGATTTGCAGTTTGCCCTGAGCCATATCAGGGTACATGGTAAGTTGCTGTTTCAATTTTTCAATGAAGCTTGCTGATTCCAAATGGTAGCCGGAAATGTTGATGCTGACTTCAATATTTAGTCCTGCGTTTTGCCAAAGATTTATCTGGGTGAGCGCTGTGACAATAACCCAATCACCTATCGCTATATCTAGATCTGTGTTCTCGATGGTACGCAGAAATTCCGCCGGAGGGATTAGGCCCCGCTCCGGATGTCGCCAGCGAATCAAGGCTTCTGCGCCAACCATTTTCTTTTCTAACAAATTGACCTTTGGTTGGTAGAACAGTTGAAATTGATTCTGTTCCAGAGCGTGGCGTATGCTTTTGACAAATTCATTCTGATCGCGTGCACGTCGATCCATTTGAGGATCGTAAATATGGAAACGGTTCTTGCCATTTTGTTTGGCAACATACATAGCTTGATCAGCATGACGCAAGAGTGTGTCCGGGTCTTCATCGTCCTGCGGATAGATGCTGACCCCGATGCTGGCGCTAACGGAGGTACACTTGTCTTTGACGCCGATAGGTTGGGCTATTGCTTCAAGTAAGCGTTCTAGGGTAGTAACGCACTCCTCACCCTGTTCAAGCCCAAGAAGCAACACAACGAATTCATCACCACCCAGACGGGCAACAGTATCACCACCTCGTATCGTTTGTTCAATGCGCTTGGCAATTTCAACCAATACATTGTCGCCTGATTCATGCCCCAAATCGTCATTGATGGGTTTAAAACCATCGAGATCAAGATAGCAAATCGCCATCATGTTCTGATCTCGCGACGTTTGTGCAATGGCTTGATGCATACGATCCGCAAGCAAAATCCGGTTCGGAATTCCCGTCA
>CAIWKC010000023.1 GCA_903913145.1 uncultured Gallionellaceae bacterium
GATCTTAAAAAAAGCCAGACTTTCGCAACCTTGCCCCACTTTGCTCGCTTCCATTCAATGCCATCCATATTGATTATGTTTGGCACGCCCTTCAGTCGCAAAAATAAATTAAAGACTGCCGTGTTATACCCCAGCGTCAAACACAAATCCCGGCTCTTGCTCGCGTGCTTGATCGACTTCCAATCGAATACAACTGTTCCCTTTGCACCCTCCATTGCCACCGGAATATTCACCCGCTCTACACCTTGCCAAACATCTTCAAAAATGGGCCCCTCACCATCAACCTGACAATAAACGATGACACGCCAACCGTTATTAACCAAATAAAGAGAAAGTTGTTCGGCGAAAGTTTCAAAGCCGCCATGCGACGCGGGCACGCCTCGTGTGCCGAGAATTCGGAGTGTTTTTTTCATTTCAGGCAGCAAAGCCAATTTTTAATGTCAGCGGTGAGTGGACTTAAGGTAAGACTATTTCCGTAAATAGCGTCGTCCATTATCTAAGCATGTTGGCATGTAAACTCAAAGACCCCCTCCCCAACCCTCCCCCGGTGGGAGAGGGAGTAAAGTGCAGAATCTCATCAATATGCATGGGAAATTAACAGTTTCGAACATGGAGCTATTCAGCACTTACCGACCATTTTTATGAACAATCGTAATAGTATCAAAGTTCATGTGGCTTATGTTAAGCCTGATGGTCTAGTACTTCCGAAAAATATATAGTAAACCCAGATAATCCATTAGGCCGTCATTCCCGCGAAGGCGGGAATCCAGTCATGCAAAAACGCATGCGAAGCAGGTCAACTGCATTATTAATAAAACCGCTGGATTCCCGCCTCCGCGAGAATGACGTAGTTTTGTGCTAATGAACTATCTGGAGTAAAGCGTCGAACAAGCTCATTCGCCCTCTGGGCGAGAACTAACACGGTTTTCCTTAACCTCATTTAATTATTCCGCGCAGCATAATCTCATCGAGAACTTGCCTCACGCATACGTCCAGCTCATCCTTGCCTGTGTCCACCCTTAGCTCCGGCTTTATGGGTGCCTCATAAGGGGATGTTATTCCGGTGAATTCGGCAATCTGCCCGGTGCGTGCTTTTTTGTACATGCCTTTTACATCACGGCTTTCGCAAACCTCGAGAGAAGAATCACAAAATATCTCGACGAACCGACCATGCTCGACCATGCCGCGCACACGTTCTCGATCAGAAAGATAAGGCGAAATAAAAGCCGTGAGTACAATCACCCCTGCTTCCATAAATAATTTGGAGACTTCGCCAATGCGGCGAATATTCTCAATGCGATCATGGGGAGAAAAGCCAAGATCACCGCTCAGGCCATGGCGCACATTGTCACCATCCAGCACAAAAGTGCGGCAACCCATCTGGTGCAACGATTCTTCCACCGCATGCGCCAGCGTAGACTTACCCGCGCCTGACAAACCGGTAAACCAGAGTATTGCGCCGCGATGCCCGTTTTGTAGCTCACGGCGTGCACGTGTAACAGTAGCGTGGTGCCATACTACGTTTGGAGTAATTGAAGTTTGTGTTTTATTCATAGGATAGTTTTACTAATTGGAAGGTCAAGCATGAATCGCCTGTGCCACCAGCCGAACGCCCAGAGCCTCGCAGACACGACTTATTGTGTCAAAGCGCGGATGTGCATTCGGCCTGAGCGCCTTATATAGAGCCTCGCGGGTAAGGCCGGATTGTTTGGCGATCTCGCTCATACCCCGCGCACGGGCAATGTCACCCAACGCCGCCGCCAGCAAGGAGGCATCGTTATCTTCCAGAACAACAGTCAGATATTCGGCGATCGCCTGTTCGTTATCGAGATACTCGGCAGCATCAAAATCAGGCAGGTCTGCAATGTGAATCTTCTTGGTCATGGTTCACTCCTCAATCATCGCCGCAAGTTTCACGGCCTTGGAAATATCGTCAGCCTGTGTGGATTTATCACCGCCGCCCAGCATCACAATCAACACCGACCCGCGTTGGATATGGTACATACGCCAGCCCGGCCCAAAATGTTCGCGCATCTCGAACACGCCATCGCCAACGGGTGTGACATCACCCAGATTGCCCAGCGTGACTTTACGCAAACGCTTCATTAAACGGCGCTGCGTCAGGCCATCACGAATTCCCTTAAGTCATTCATTGAATTCGTCGGTGAGCTTGATTGAGAACATAGAAAAGTGTAGTCGAACGATTACAAATAGTCAATCGATATTCATTATCAAGGAAACACAGATTAAGTCAGTTTTTCTCCCTCTCGCTCGGGATTAATCAATCTGCGTGTGTTGTTGAATTTGCGCCCTCTCCCATCGGGGGAGGGTTGGGGAGGGGGTGAAGTTTAGCATCGTGACTAATCATGTTTGTATAATGGTATATGACCTAAAAACTCCATACACTGATGGAGTTAGGATGCTACCAACTCTATCTACGGACATATCTATATTAATTTTGGTAGCTGCTCATCCGTTGCTGCAAACACAAAAAACTCTGGGTTATGCAAATCTGCCTTGTTATAGATCAATTCGTTGCCTTCGTGGTCTTGAACCACTCCACCGGCAACGCTCACCACAGCATGTGCCGCAGCAGTGTCCCATTCCATCGTTGGCCCCAAACGTGGATAAAAATGCGCCGCACCTTCGGCCACTAAACACAGCTTGAGCGAGCTCCCCATGCTAACGCATTGGTAATCACCTAGTTGCGCAAGCAGCGCCGTTGTGCGTTCATCACTATGCGAACGGCTCGCCACAACTTTGATTGGCCTGCCTGGCTCATGCGTTGTAACACTGATGGGGGTTATCGTTTTACCGCGCTGCACAAAGGCACCTATGCCTAGCGCGGCGTAGTAACAGACATCCAGTACGGGTGCATACACCACACCCAAGACAGGTTTTCCGTTTTCAACCAAGGCAATGTTGACTGTGAATTCACCATTACGTTTAACAAATTCTTTGGTGCCGTCGAGTGGATCTACCAGCCAGAAACGCTGCCAATGTTTACGCACGCTGTAATCCGCATGGGCTGATTCTTCCGAAAGCACAGGCCAACCTAAACCCAATGCAGCAAGACCTGCCTGGATCACTTTTTCAGATGCAAGATCAGCTGCTGTTAGTGGGGAGGCATCCGCTTTTGCGGTAACTGAAAATTCAGGATCGGCATAAATTTCCATGATTGCATGGCCGGCCTTGATTGCAATCGCAACAATTTGGTGAAGTTGGTTGTTAGTCATAAATGGCGAGTTAATAGTGGACTGTCCCCTATTTTCCTTTATTTTCCCGTCATAGGTTGAACGTTTTTATGAAATGATCGGCGGTAACGATGGGGCATACAAACTCACCTGCGAGACTCAGCAAATCCTGGTCGCCACTTACCAGATAGTCCGCTTTGCCCGCAACGGCGAGTTGCAAAAAAGGCAGGTCGAACTTGTCACGGCAATCTAGCGTAACGGGCAGTTTAGCTGGCATGCGCACCGTGGTGCAGTAAGGCAAATAATCAGCAAGCAGCTCTTGCTGTGCATCGGCATTTAGTTTGATTTTTGGATAAGCAAGTACGCGTATCAGTTCTGCCGCAGTCACACTCGATAGCAGCGGCTGGCAGTGTTTGCTCTGCCATGCAAGGCGCAGTGGCGACAATCGCCCTTGCGCAAATACCAGCGCGGATAACACCAGGTTGGTGTCGATAACTACGCGGGGCAACTGTTTTGAACGGGGCATTACTTCGCAGATTTATTAGATAAAGGGCCTGATTTTTTGGTTGAGGACGACTTTCTTGCCCATGCAACCGCGTCGGTAATATCCTGCTCGCTCAAATCGAGCTCGGCCAATTTGGCGCGCACAGCGTCGCCACGCTGAATTCGCACTGGTGTGAGTACAATTTGACCATTGAGCGCCTCCACGTCGAAGTATTCCGCAGGCCCAACGGCAGCAGTGATGCTCTTGGGCAGGGTAAGCTGATTTTTAGCGGTCATTTTGGCAAGCATGATCATTCACCAATTGGCAAAAGTAAGGAAATCTTACTTTATGCTTTTTGCTGCGAAAAATCAAGCAACGGATTTTTGCTAAAATTGACTCAAATACGTATTTATTGACCTGCATGCGATGCATTGAATTAAATAGGGTTGCAACCAACAATGCTTGTGTACAAGGAAATGACCAGTTTAAGCAGCGACTACAAAAGATATTGGAGAGAAGCGTTGAGCCAAACACTAAAGGCGGGGTTCGAAAATCGAAAATCGGAAAAGTTCAAATTCAATCGAGTCTGACACTATGGATCTTTTAATCTGATCAAGTTGGTTATTGGTCAGAATTGGCTTTAGGTTGAAATGAAATTTTTGAGTTGCATATCGCGCATTGTATTCACCAGGGTTGAATATCTCAACGCCGGAAGATTTAAGATCGGCCACGTTGCGCGTGACAAAGCAAATGTTGAAATTGCCGGTTGAGTTAAATCACGGCACTGGTCAACACGGGATAAATGGTCAGATTAGTGCTTCCAGGCCCTTGCGATCCAGAATGCTGAGCAGCTTGAGCGAAGGGCCGCTGGGATGTTTATCACCAACTTCCCATTTCCGCACGGTCGACAGACTTGTATTTAGCACCGAAGCGAGCACTGCTTGACTGATACGGTAGCGATCACGCAAATCTTTGATCTTGCCACTGTCGTATGGCGGAACAGGCTCTAAGCACAAGGCATCATATTTATGCATCTTGTGAATATTGATGAAACCAATATCTTTCAGATCGGTAGCCGTTTCATGGACTGCTTCGAGAATTGGGCTTTTAGCTTTACGCTTAGTGTTCATTGCAAATCTCCAATAATTTTCCTGTGGTCACCGCTTCATCCAAATGGTGTGAGCCCAGTGTTAACAGGTCTGCCGCGATGTCCTGCAATGCTTCAAGCTCATTAACGTTGATATTGGCGCGAACATTTTTTTCAAATCCGAACACAAAGAACCAACGATGCTTGTAATTCGTGGCAACGAGCGTTCTGGCACCACCGCTTTTACCTCTGCCTGGGACTGCAATACGCTTTTTGACTACACCGCCGCCGAGCGAAGCATCAATCAGACCTTTTTCCATTTCCTTAACGGCAGCACAGAGTAGTGCATCGGTCACTGCCGACTTCCGTAACCAACGGTTAAAGCTGAGCGTTTTGAATACCCGTTTCATGGCACACAATATGCCACCAAGTGGCATATTGTGCAAGTTGAATGTTTAGCCCAGATTATCTGGTCTGCAAATCAATAGGGGCAGACTCGTTTGATTGTTATAAATACCTTCCTCTTTAAGAAAGTTATCTAGACTTGATCCAATATGTTTATTCATTATTGCAGCTTCTTTTGGCGTTTTCTCGCCAGTGTAAATTCAATGTCAGGCGGTTTTTGTGATTTCTTAAAAATTGAGCAGATTGACGAGCGCAATACAGTATCGACTGCTGGCAGTCTCAAACAGCGACAATGGAACGACATAATTGACCGGGTCAGTCTTAAGTTTGTGCCGAGCTCAAACTGAATAGCCAGCTTCTTTCTGGTGCCGGAAGGCCAGAACATATACCAAATCGTCTTTAGGTTCATAACGGTATAAGGCAAAATAGCCGGAATCGCCAAAATCGATTATGAGTTCGCGCAGTTCTGGCAAATCAGTAAAGGGTCTGCCTATATCCGGGTTCGTTTCAAGAAGCGCGAATTGTTGTTCGATGGCTAGTCCTGCTCGGCTAGATGCCAGTTGATTTTTTGGGGCCAAAAAACCACGACAGCGCTCAAGTCCGCGTACTGTCCTTTCGGTAAAAACTACTTGTGACACTCTGGTAGTTCCGTTTCTGCCTCAGTACCCCATTTAGTCAGCCAGCCGCGTACTTCACTCCCTGTCAGGTGCCGTCCAGTTTCCTGATATTCAGCCCAGGATGCCAACGCCTCCTGTTTCAAATTCTCGCGCGCTTCTTCCCGGTTAACGTATTGCGTGATTGCTTCGCGCATGATCCAGTGCGCTGAACGCTGCTTCAAGCCAGCCAAGTGCTGTACACGGCTTTTTAGTTCATCATCTATTTTTATAGAAGTAGCCATCACAGAATCCTTTGTATTACGAAGTATTACCTTTTAATAAAATATCGCAATTCGGTTACATTGTCTATCGAAAACTGAATGGAAAACTGAATGGTTGCTCGAAAAACAAATCAATAGGGTCAGACTCGTTTGATTATTATTTTCCCAGCTATTTTTTCAATTTTTTTAATCAAACACCAATCGAGTCTGTCCCATTGGTCCTCACAACGAGGCTGTAGAAAAACCCCTTAAGGGGGCGAACAAAAGTAAATTGAAAACTATCACCGATTTTGGATACTGAACGGGAGGTACTTAGGTGCAAAAATCAATGTGATGCTGACCCTTTAATTTCACTGACCCTTTAATTTCATCGGAAATCGGAAAAGTTCACAATCAATCGAGTCTGACCCCATTGATTTTCAAATTCTTTGGTGCCGCCGAGTGGATCAACCAGCCAGAAACGCTGCCAATGTTTAACCGAGTGCAATGTGATGCTGACCCCTTTAATTTATATTCCTTGCGGCAATGCTATCGCTGGTGATAGCATTGCCGCATGATTGGACTGGTAATTGATACGAATGTGTTTGTGTCTTCGCTGCGCAGTGCTGATGGCACTTCGCGAACGGTGATCCGGCGTTGCCTGCAAGGACTGTATAAGCCGTGTATGTCGTTGGCGCTGTTCGCCGAATATCGAGATGTTATGGGACGGGAACATTTGTTCGCCGAATCCCCTCTGAACACCGCCGAGAGAGAGGAGTTGTTTCATGCCTTTATCGCCGTATGCAAGCTTACTGAGATTTATTACCTGTGGCGGCCCAACCTGCGCGACGAGGCGGATAATCATGTTGTTGAACTCGCCGTTGCTGCAGGTGTCAATGTTATTGTTACTTACAATCGTGCCGATTTTGCCGGTGCAGCGTTGCATTTTCCCGAGCTGCGCATCTTGACGCCAGCCGATTTGTTGAAGGAGAGTTGAAATGTCCGTCGTTACTCTACGCATTCCAGATGAGAAACACATGCGGTTGAAGCAGTTGGCCGCAAGCCGTAATACTAGCGTTAATCGGCTGCTCGACGAATTGGCAACCATCATACTCGTCCAGCATGACGTGTCCGTTCAGTTTCGCGCTGACGCAGAGAAGGGTAATCCGGCCCGTGGTTTGGCTCTGCTCGACAAACTCGACGCACACTTTGGCACTTGAGTTGTCCAAAATGTTAAGAAAGTTTTTCTGCCATTGCTAATCCAGTACCGTGTTTCATTTTTAACTCTGCAGCCTGCACAATCAACACACAATCAATGGGGTCAGACTAGATTGATATTTTGATTCGGTCAAATATCAAAAATATATTTCACAGACTCAACGCAGTCTGCCCACATTGATTGACAATTCTTGATTTCATGAAATCAATCGAGTCTGACCC
>CAIWKC010000024.1 GCA_903913145.1 uncultured Gallionellaceae bacterium
CACCGCTATTTAAGGACAGCGCTATATTATTAAGGCTGTTGCTCTCGAGAGTTGCTGTATGTTTACTATTACTTGATCAATATCATATTGCCAAAACAAGCGGCAATATTAATTGTTGAAATCGATGGAAGTTGTCACTAAATATTCACAGTAATGAGGCAGTATTCCAAATTGAATTTAACAACACTAAATCAATAATGGAACTCAGTTCAACTATTACTTGCCCAATTTGTGACTTCCAAAAAATAGAAGCAATGCCAACAGATTCTTGTCGAATCTTCTACGAATGTACAAATTGCCATACCCTTTTAAAAACTAAAACAGGTGATTGTTGTGTTTTCTGCAGTTATGGAAGCATCCCATGTTCTTCAATTCATCACGAAGACTTCTGTAGTTACTGATAAGTGATTAGAAAGGGAGCCTCTGAAAATCGAATAAAGGGAAGGGCACGGTGCAATTGTAATATTTGTGCAACATGAATTTGATATAAACTTTATGATATAACTCTTGTGCTTCAACCACCCTAATAACTAATACTGTGAACTTCATTCCACAGTAAATCAATTTTATGCGCACAACAGCATCACGATTCATCCACTTGGCATATGTTCACTTTGGGTATCTCTTAACAGTTGTCGGCTTACTCATCACGCCTCTGTGCCATGCGGAGAATGCAGATTCTGATTTGTTTTCTGCACACGCCCAAACAACTTTTAACTGGCAATACCATCCGGCATACTCTGCGCCTTATACCGGACCAAACAGTTTGACCACAGGCCCTGACAATATGTACACCTTAAGTGTTACTGCTATGCTTGGTGTTCGGCCGTGGGCAAATGGCGAGTTTTTTTACAACACTGAAATGGTTGAAGGCGTACCGTTTTCAGGAAATCTGGTCGGACTTGGCGGCTTTACTAACGGCGAAATCACCCGCGCCGGTGGCACCTCTCCTGCTGAATATAGACAACGTTTGTTCCTGCGCCAAACATGGAATAACGGTGGCGGCAGTGATCATGTTGATGATGAGGAAAACCAGTTTGCCGGTTTTATCGATAAAAACCGTTTCGTATTAACCGTGGGTAATTTTTCCACTCTTGATGTCTTTGACCCCAATACTTATGCAAAGGATCCACGTACCCAATTCATGAACTGGGGCAACTGGACTTATGCGGCTTGGGATTATGCTGCTGATGCGCGCGGCTATAGCTGGGGTTTTGCTGCAGAGTGGTATTTGAATGATTGGGCATTACGTTTTGGACGAATGTCTGGTCCGAAACAACCGAATTTATTGCCGGACGATCGTGCCCTGGATAAACATTACGGTGATCAAATTGAAATCGAGCATGCGCACATTTTAAATGAACACCCCGGTAAAGTGCGGGTTTTGGCTTATCACGACCGTGCCATCATGGCTTCGTTCAATGATGCCTTGAGTTGGTTGAATGCACACCCGGGTCAATACACAGGGCCTGATGCACTCTACGCGGCCAGAAATAATGAAAAAGACAAGTATGGGATCGGCATCAATGTCGAACAGGAAATCAACGAAAACATCGGATATTTTCTGCGTGCGATGGTTTCTGATGGTCACACAGAAACTTATGCTTTCACCGAAGTGGATGACTCACTCTCAACCGGATTTGCAATAAAAGGAAATCTTTGGCAACGTAATGATGACGCAGTTGGTATTGCAGTGTTACAAAACTACCTGTCGAATGACCGCAGACGCTTCATTGAAGCCGGTGGCATTTCTTACTTTATCGGAGATGGTTCTTTGAATTATCGCCCCGAAACTATTTTTGAAAGTTATTACAGCTTTCATCTTTTCAAGGGTGGTTGGCTTACCCCGGATTACCAGTACATTATGAATCCAGCCTACAACGCCGATCGTGGGCCCGTCCACGTATTCGCATTCAGGTTTCATGCTGAACTCTAATTCAGTCAAAACAATATGTGAAACAATTTCCGCAAGGCAACATCTGGAATATTTCGTCAAACTTTTGTGCATTCATTTCTGAAATTCATAAGGCAATCAAATGAATATTTTTACTATATTTTTGAGCGTAATATTTATTAACTTACTCACCCTGACCGGTACCGCCAGCGCCGACTCACTTGTCTCCAGAACAGATGAAGCGGCATCTTTTGCAATCGAGGTAACAGGTGAAGTTCCTGGCTTCACACACGCGGAGTTATCGTCCTACTTGGCGCGAAAAATGCGTGAGGAAATTCCCCAACACTGGCACTTTGTTGAAGGAATATCCGGTAGCGAAAATTATCCAAACCGGGTTGTATGGTCGTTCAAGTCCATACGCAAGGTTACTAAATCCAGAGGATTTATGGGCTCGCCTGGACAGACAAACTCGATAACGTATTTAAAAGCCGAGGTTAAGCTGTACGTAAAAGGCGCCTACCAAATGACGATGGACACTCACCCTTCGGTCAGCAATGGTATTGATGACAAGATTTTATCTGAACTGGTTCGCAATGTTGCTCACGTTTTGTTCGTTGAGAACAAACCGGACATTTAACCGAGATTTTCCATTAGTCTAATGGAAAATCCGGGTTTAATTCGGTAAAAATTAAGCGGCTAAATACAAGCCGATAAATTCCGGAAAATCACCGCTAACACACTTTTAGTTAAAATCGAATTCACCTATAGCCCATGCATCAGGCTGGCACAATAAATTCCAACCCTCTTTGCTCGAGTCGTTCAAAATCAGTTACCGGTACCGGTTTGGAATAGTAATAACCTTGTCCGTAGCGGCATCCGATCTCTTTGAGCAGCGCAATCTGACCTTCGTTCTCAATACCTTCGGCAACCACTTCCAAACCTAGCGCCTGTGACATGGCAGTAATTGCCTTCACTAACACCCGATCATTGGTTTCTTCATTCATGTCGCGTATGAATGACTTGTCAATTTTCACGACATTAATCGGGAACCGTTTCAAGTATGAAAGTGAGGAATAGCCGGTTCCAAAGTCATCCATATAAATTCGGAATCCTTCATTGCGCAGTTCTTTTATCCAATTTATTCCTTTTTCAATATCTGACAACATGACACCTTCGGTGATTTCAAGTGCCACTGATGAAGCGGGAATACCATAACGTGCAATTGTTTCCTTTAACAGAGAAGCGGGAAGCGCATCCGGAATTTGGCGGACGGAAACATTGATAGACAAATAAAGATTTCGTCCGGCAGCATGCCATAATGCCAATTGCTGGCATGCTGTTTCGACGACCCACAGGCCTAAATCGCAAATCAAATCCGATTCTTCGGCAATTGGAATAAAGTCGTCAGGCGGTACCAATCCCCGTTCCGGGTGCTGCCATCGCACCAACGCCTCGGCGCCGACGATTCGACCCGCGTTCAAATCGACAATGGGTTGATAATACAGCCTGAGTTCGCCATTTTTTACGGCGTGACCCAACTCCGATTCAAGTTTATGACGCTGCTCTGCGGCCGCCACCATTTCCGGCACAAAAAATTGGATGTCATTTTTTCCGGCGCTTTTCGCATAGTTGAGCGCAAATTCTGCACTGCGCAATAGTCCGTGAAGATCCACACCATCGGCGGGGTAACAAGAGATGCCGATTGAGCAACCAGAGACAATAGAAGATCCGTTTATTTCAACCGGCTTTGCCAGCACATCTGAAATACGCAAAGCAACATTTTCCGCAATGACACGCCCTGCTTCGCCTTGCAACACAATCACAAAATCATCCCCTCCCAACCTTCCCAACCAGTCTGTCTTTTTTAGACAACTCAACAATTTTGTGGCGACGATTTTTAACATTTGATCACCGGCTGGCAACCCCATGGATTCATTAAGATGCCTGAATCCCTTAATATCAACCATCAACATGACCAGCGGTGCGCCCAGATTTTTTCTTATCACATCAGGCAAGTAATGTTCGAGTCCCAGTCGGTTGGAAAGCCCGGTTAACTTATCTGTCACCGCCAGATGCATGGCGGTAGCCTCTGATAACTTGTTTTGGGTAACATCCGAGATAACCCCCTGCACGCGATTTTCTCCAATCGCAACAAGGGCAACATTGAGCCAAATGGGCGGATCAACGTTTAGTGCCATATCAAAGGACTGATCAGCCTGATCTTTGATGCAAACATTGATGAGTTCATCCAGACGCCCGCGTCTGCGCCAGGCAATATTGGCAAGCTTGGGTGCCTGTGAAAGTTCATGCGCCGGGAAATGCGTTAATTTTACAAAGGAACGGTTAAACGAAAGAATGCGACCTTCAGCATCAGAAATAAAAATTCCTGAAGAGGCATTTTCAAAAATACTTCTGAATTTTTTTTCATCCACTTCGCGTTGAACTCGAAGTTCTTTTTCATTGCTTAATGCATTCACCAATGTTTCCGTGAGCTTATTGATATCATCCGCCAACCCTGCAATTTCGTTGCCCTCGTGCCCTTCCGGCAACTGCAGTTTTTCTCCGGCAGCGGGGTTTATTTTGCGCAGATTACCCGATAGTCTCCTGATGGGACGCACGACAATATAGTAGAGGATGAGCACTATTGCAGTAGCCACTATAACCAACTGTGCCGCCAGCAGCGAAACAGTAAAATAGACTTTTTTAGTTACCTGGCGATGAACTGCGTTGAGGTCTTGTTGAATCTCGATCTCGCCGATGACCTGATCCTTGCTGAACGGAGATTTAACTATTCTGGTGATGGGGTAGGCGTTGTCCGCCAGGTCTGTCTCGTTTAATCCGGGTCTGCTTGCCCGCGCCAATTCTTTATTGGCTGCTTTTACAACGACACTTGCGATTCCTTCATTTTTGAGCAGACCCGCAGCCAGTTCGGAAGCTAATTGCTTGTCTTCTACAAAACATGCCACTCCTGCAGTGCTCTCTACGGTATCCAGCAATTCTTCCAGATGATTCGCGATATATTTTTGGGTATCTACCGCAGTGGTGTACGCTGTAATCAGAACAAAAATCGTTACTATAATAAATACCGTGCCTAGCGCACTAATTATTGAACCGAACAGAATTCCCTTGTGGAAAGGATTGATCATTTTGCACCAAGTTCGAAAACCACTTTTACCTGTGAACTGATCTTGCTTCGCTCCAGATAACCAATGGCACTGCGATTATCGATGACCATCTGCATCGACTCCTCTTGGCTGCGAACCTGCGTCGGTGGAGAGGCCCGTCCTGAAAAAATTAGGCGCGCCCAATAGGCATTGATCTCACTCATGCTTTTCCCGGTCAGGCGCAAATAAAATGCTTCACGTTCCAATGAAACTCCGGGTAAATCCAATGGCAATGCTGTCAATCCGGTAGATAACTGCCGGTTGCGCCCCAAAAAAATGTCGATCACTTCTTCGCGGGTTAATTTATTAACGCCATTTTTCGGATTGACAACGACCACCATATCTTCAGCCAACAACGATGAAGCGGAGACGGCCAGTATGAAGATCGCAATAAAAAGATTTCTTAGCATAATCAAAATACCCTGTCATATGCCATCGTTAGAAGTTGCGCATCTCCGTAACGGGGAGACCAATTTATTCCGCCCTGATCTTTTTGGTCATCGATTTGCACTTTGACATCGCTGGCATCATTCAAGTCATAACGCAGTGTCAATGCACGGTCTGTATGCGCTTCTTGACCTTGAGGGTCGGCACCCATCGACACAATGGCTTCACTGCGATATTCCGAAATTGTCGCCAGCAAAAGCCAGTGGCCGAAGCGGCGACCGACAGCGCCAAGTTGCGCATGATCTCTAAAGTCAGCACCGGGACGGTCAATTACCAGAAATTCACTGCGCGCCAGCCAATCGTTTGTGTCAATATTGAACGCGACACTATAAATTTTTTGTTGGGTAACGTTGCCCAGCAAAAATGGATCACTAACCGGGGTGACGCTGTTTGTAATTACACGGCTGGTATCTGACTGAATATAGACCAGGCGCATTTCGAACCAATCCCTGACAAGCGACAAATCGCCACCGAATATATGATCCCATTTAACACTGGATTGGCTTTGTTGACCGTTATAAACTTTCCAGTAGCCACTGTCCTCAACGTTTTCATTACCCGCGAGCATGTTCATGGTCGCAGCCCACTCACCCCATCGGTCACGGTGGGTTATATTTGCTCCGTTGTAATTGACCACTTCCCAGCCGTACATCTGTGGCGGCAGGTGTGTCCACGGCATAGCAAAACCGACATCTTGAATATCGGAATAGTAGAACATCGGGAGTCTTTTGCGGCCGAGTTGAATGTCAGTATTGGCTGATAGATTGTAGTTGCCATATAACCATTCGACATCAGCCCGCCCGTTTTCTGTACCTCGAGCGACTACTTGCGCGGTCGCGGAGAAAGGGGAGTCAATGATATTGGCCGTGCCCTGCAGCCCCAACTTGGAATCGGGACCAAATTTCAAAGCACTGCTTTCGTCATAAACGGAGCCTTGAGCGTAGTCGGACGTAAAGCACGGGCAATTTCGGTCAAGCACAGTTGCACTTGTTCCACCCAGCATTTTACCCGCTGCCAAAGTCAGGAAACCCGAGCCGGTAAAGTTTATTCCGCCAAGTTGTTCCGCATCAACAAATTTTGCGGCAATCAAGGTGATAAGGATCACTACTATTTGAGCAGTTTTGCCAACTAGCATAAACAAGCCCTATTATTTTCCTTCATTAAGCCTCTGAAATAAGGAGCTCAGAGTATCACTACATACAACAGATATGCCTATTTCGAATGTGTGTATTTTAAGCACAGGATTGAATTGAACACAATAGTCAAAAATATCTAGACCTATCTAGATAGTTCACTATTCAATGCGCAAAATTTCTTTTAACAAAGGGATGGTCGCCGCTCTTTTCTTCAAGCGTAAGCAGTGCTCATCTAACTCGTCTAATATACTCAACAAATAAGGCAAGTCACGCCGTCCATAGCGTAGTAGATAATTGGTCACTTCAGTGGGCAGTTCAAAACCACGGGCTTGGGCATGCCGGTGCAAAGCTTGATTTTTTTCTTCATCATTCAGTGCGTGCACTTGATACACCAACCCCCAACCAAGGCGAGTACGCAGATCATCGCGCAAACTTAAATGGACAGGCGCCACAGTGCCGCTGACCAGCAACATCCCTCCACTCTCGCGTAAACGGTTATACAGTGAAAATAATTGAATCTGGGCATCAGCGTCCAAACCTTCAACGTCGTCCACTGCCACCACCTGGGCTGCCTCGGGCACGGTGCCGCGACCATAAATAGCCAACTGACCATTGGCAATAGCACGTGCTACCGTAGCCTGAAGCAAATGGCTTTTGCCACTGGCGGTTTCGCCCCAAAGATAAATTCCCCGCTCGCCCCCGGCACTGGAAATTGCATGACGCAATGCTGCGTGCAATTCCAGATTACGACCGATTACAAAATTGTCCAGGGTCGGCAACCACTGCGGTGAAATTCCCAAAAGTAGTTGATTCATATCAATTCCGAAAATAAAAACAAGATCACTCTTTGGCGGCAAAGCGATTTGGAACCAATTCAGGTAGAATTCGCCCTTCAAAATCGCCGATCCAAGCGGACGGCACTCTATCCTGAAGAAAGCGAGAACTCAACTTGAGCACCCCTTCCAGCAGCCTTTCCTACCGTGACGCCGGTGTCGATATCGACGCGGGCGATCAGTTAGTCGAAAATATTAAACCGTTTGCCAAGCGTACCATGCGCCCCGAAGTGCTGAGCGGCATTGGCGGTTTTGGCGGCTTGGTCGAAATATCCAAGAAATTTAAAGAGCCTGTTCTGGTATCCGGCACCGATGGCGTGGGCACAAAACTCAAACTCGCTTTTGAACTTAACCGTCATGATACCGTTGGTATTGATCTTGTCGCCATGAGTGTAAACGACATTTTAGTACAAGGCGCAGAGCCATTGTTCTTTCTTGATTATTTTGCCTGCGGCAAATTGGATGTGCCTGCCGCCACTGAAGTTATCAAAGGTATCGCTCTAGGCTGCGAACAATCCGGTTGTGCGCTCATCGGCGGCGAAACCGCCGAAATGCCCGGTATGTATCCGGTGGGCGAATACGATCTCGCCGGATTTGCTGTCGGTGTGGTGGAAAAATCAAAAATCATTACCGGTGAAAATATTACTGCGGGCGATGTCGTACTGGGACTTGCGTCCAACGGTGCGCACTCAAATGGCTATTCCTTGGTGCGTAAAATTATCGAGCGTTCGCATCCTGATCTCAATGCCAAATTCGACGGTGAGCGCACACTGGCCGATTGCATCATGGCACCCACACGTCTATACGTAAAACCGCTGCTCTCGCTCATGCAAACCATTACGGTGAAAGGCATGGCGCATATCACCGGCGGTGGTATTACAGAAAACGTACCACGGGTATTGCCCAATAATGTGGTTGCTGATATCGACAGTAAAACGTGGCAAATGCCTAAACTCTTTCACTGGTTGCGTGAAGGCGGCAATGTCGAAGCACAAGAGATGTTTCGCACTTTCAATTGTGGTATCGGCATGGTCGTGGTGGTTGCGGCGGCCGATGCAGATGCAGCAATTAACCAGTTGAACGCTGCGGGCGAAAAAGTGACACGCATTGGTATTATTCGTGCCAGAAACGGCGACGAACATCAAACCCAAGTCCGCTGAATACTGCCGGACATTTGAATGAAAAAATTAGTCATACTTCTCTCGGGTCGCGGCAGTAATTTACAAGTACTGTTGAATGCAAAGCTGCCATGCAATATTGTTGCTGTCATTAGCAACCGGGCCGATGCCCAAGGACTTGAAATTGCAAAATCCAGAGGTATCACCTCAGTCGTTGTTCCGCATCTGAATTATGCTGACCGTACTGCTTTTGATATCGCACTGGCCGAAGAGATTGACCGGCATGCGCCAGACTTGATTGTGATGACTGGCTTCATGCGCATTCTGACTGCGGGTTTTGTTGAACGCTACTCCGGCAAAATGATCAATATCCACCCGTCGCTGCTTCCTGCTTATACTGGAATTAATACTCACGCACGGGCTCTGCAAGACGGTGTGAAAATCCATGGTTGCAGCGTACATTTCGTCACGCCCACGCTGGACGCAGGCCCCATTATTATTCAAGCAGCTGTACCGGTGCTTTACAATGACACTGCCGACACTCTTGCTGAACGAGTACTGCATGAAGAACACCGCATCCTTCCACAAGCAATTCGCTGGATATGCCGTGAACAAGTCTGGCTGAATCGGACTGGAAAGATTGTCACAAACCGGCTTGAGCAACCTGGCGCACCTTTGTTTTCGCCTGGCTTGGGTTAAACTACTTGCAGCGGCCGATTAAAACGGTTCGTAACCCGCCCACTCCGTAGCTCCAAATCATGAGCAGAGTTTTCACCACACCCACACGACGCATTGCCTTCGCCATCGCCCTGTCAATCATTGTGCACGGATTAGCATTGTGGCTGCCCAGAATAAAATTACCCGAAAAAGAAATTAAACTGCAACCCCTGGTTGCCAAGCTTGTCCCTTTACCGAAATCACTGGGCAAAATTGGGAAACACAAACCGAAACAAAAAGCACCTCAAACGCCTCAACCTGAAGCCGTCGTACAGACGCCACCCGAGCAAACTATTGCAGCGAGCGAGACGGTTGCAGCAAGTGAACCGGTTGCAGCGAGCGAACCTGTCGCTGCCAGTGAACCCGTTGCAGCAAGTGCCCCACAAGCAGCAAGTGAACCAGTGGCGGCAGAGCCGGCGGTTTCAGCACCAGTAGTTGCTGATGCAGAGCCGCAGCGACCGGCTTTACCTAAACACGCTCAACTTCGATTCGCAGTTTATATGGGTGAAAAAGAATTCAAAGTCGGGGAATCGATACAAAAACTGGATATCAGCGAGGGGCGATACACACTCATGTCGGATGTTCACACAACTGGGATTGTTAAGGTCTTCAAAAGCTTCAAATTGGAACAATTCAGTACCGGTACTGCGACTTCGCAAACGCTGACCCCAGAAGAGTTTACCGAGGTGATGACGCAGAGTGGAAGCAAAACAATTAATCGTGCGAATTTTGATTGGACAAATCACATGATACGTTTTTCAAGCGGGCAAGAAACTGCGCTGCCACAGCAGGCACAAGATATTTTGAGTATTCTTTATCAATTTCCAGTGCTGCGTCCGCAGGAAGAAGTTGTTTCGATCAATATAGGTACGGGTAAAAAATTCGAAGCCTTCCGCTTTGAAATTGCTTTTGAAGAGCAATTGGACACTGCGATGGGCAAGTTGCAAACCGTGCATTTCCGCAAGATGCACAAAGCACATGAAGAAGGTCTTGAAATCTGGTTTGCTCAAGAATATCGACTGTTTCCTGTCAAAATCAGGCATCTTGACAAGGACGGAAAAATCGACGGAGAGGCGATCATCACTGACATTCGTGTTTCGGACGAATAAGTTTGATCGGATAAAGTAATACTCAGCCGTCATTCCCTCGGAGGCGGGAATCCAGATAATCAAATAATTCTTCGCAATGCGAAGGCAAAACCCAAAGGGTTGTTAATAAAACAGCTGGATTCCCGCCTCCGCGAAAATGACGAAATTTCGGCCGGATTGAAATCCCTACTTGATAGCTGAAAGTTTTTCCTCCTTGTTTGAAGAATTAAGAGTAGTGTCGAAAGCTTAAAGTGAACCACTGGCCCGAACCTGTCCAAACCCAACCGTGCCCTTCAGATTCCCTCTTATACTTCTATGTTTAATTACCCTAATACTTGAGGGGTGCAGCAGCATGAGTCAACGTTCCGACATCGTAAAAGTTAGAGATCCCGGCAACCGAATTTACCGCGATGAACCGGCGTCTGGCAAGGCAAGACAAGAGTGGGAATTTGCGATTATGAGTGAGAACGCTTATCGCGATCATTGGACTAAAGAAAAACCTGTGGCCAATCCGCAACTCTCGCTGGTAGCGGTGCCAATCGATCAAGTGGCTGCCGGGTGTGTTGCGAATTCAGATGATCCATTACCCCTTCCGGGATGGTTTCGCTGGTCAGATTTCCCGGAGGAAGACCCCGCTTTGGAAACAGATGCAAACAGGCAACAGCTGTTTTTTGAAGTATGGCAAAAGGGACTTCCCGGAGAGATCGTCGCTATTGTTTTTCGTGGCACGGTACCAAACAAATGGCAAACATGGGCTGCAGATTTACGCTGGTTGATACCTTTGCATGAAGACCAGTACACCATCGCCGCCGAAAAATTGGCCATAGGTTTTGCCAAAGTAGTGAGCGAACGCATCGCGAACGGCTCTTTGATCAAAAACGTGCAATTGGTTT
Organism: uncultured Gallionellaceae bacterium; assembly: GCA_903913145.1. Taxonomy (GTDB): domain Bacteria; phylum Pseudomonadota; class Gammaproteobacteria; order Burkholderiales; family Gallionellaceae; genus PALSA-1006. Next base: position 11,291 of record CAIWKC010000024.1, read on the forward strand.
CGGTAGGACATTCTTTGGGTGGTGGCTTGGCTCAGGAATTTGCTTATGCACTGCCGGGTAAACCAGACGTACCGCGCATTACCGAGGTCTATGCCTTTAATCCCTCCCCGATCACTGGTTATCATTCCGTGCCTTCTGCGCAACGCGACATCAACACCAAAATGTTGACTATTTACCGTATTTTTGAACATGGCGAGATTTTGGCTTATGTGCGATTGCTTACCAGTTACGTCATTCCACCCTCGGCCACTGATCCGGCCATATCGGAGATTAGATACAATTTTGATTCGTCGCTGGATGGCATTGTCAATCACTCCATGGGCAGGCTGGCATGCGGAATAGTTAAAGCAGCGGCGAAGAAATAATTGCTGAAAACCTCGCGTCAAAATCAGCTGATGTGTTCTGAACTAATACCACTTCCGTATCTGTTAAAATGCATTCTCATCTTCACCACAACGTCGTTCCCGTGCAGGCGGGAATGACGGAATCGTTGTACTTGTTTACTTAAGGTTCCCATGCTCATCACCGAATACCGTCTCGATCTCGTTATGCAAGCCCTGCGTGCCATTTTGCCTTTGGTGCATCCTGCGGACACTTCGCTGCGTTATTTTTTCCAAGCTGAGCGCGTCGGTTCAAACGAGCGCGCACTAATTGCTGAAACGGTATTCGGTGTATTACGCCATCGCCTGTTTTTGGAACACGCCTGCACTACGCCAGTCAATACAGTCAACAAAGCCACCCCGAGGCGTATGGCTTTGGCCCACTGGGTACGCTTCGGCGGCTATAACGTGCGCGAACTTGGGCCATTACTCAAAGCGACCGAGGCAGAATGGCTGGGGCAAGTAAAAGGAATCAAACTGGATGATTTAACGTTGTCGATTCACGCTGAACTGCCCGACTGGATCATCGAAAAACTGCGCGTGCATCGCACCGATAATGAAATTTTGGCGCTCGGTTTATCCATGCAAGCTTCTGCACCGCTTGATTTGCGCGTGAACAGCTTGAAAGCCAATCGCGATGAAATACTGCAAGGACTGAGTGCCGAAGGCGTGGAAGCGGTTGCCACACCCTACTCTCCATTCGGTATTCGTGTAACAGGCAAGCCCGCCTTAAACAAAAGCCCGCTCTTTCTCACCGGGCGGTTTGAAGTGCAAGATGAAGGCAGTCAATTACTCGGCCTTTTGCTTGCGCCGAAACGCAATGAAATGGTCGTGGATTTTTGCGCAGGTGCGGGTGGCAAGACGCTCATGCTCGGCGCGATGATGAATTCTCAGGGTCGCTTATATGCCTGGGATGTTTCAGAAAAGCGACTTGCCAATTTGAAACCGCGTTTGGCTCGTTCCGGTCTGAGCAATGTGCAACCGCAACTCATCGCGCACGAGAACGACAACAAGATCAAACGCCTCGCAGGAAAAATCGACCGCGTGCTGGTAGATGCACCCTGTAGCGGACTTGGCACGCTGCGCCGCAATCCCGACTTAAAATTCCGTCAATCTGAGCAAAGCGTAGTAGAGCTCACTCAAAAACAAGCGTCCATTTTGGCATCTGCAAGCAAATTGCTCAAGGTGGGTGGACGCCTGGTTTATGCGACATGCAGCTTACTGCACGAAGAGAACCAAGGTATCGTTGAAGCATTTTTGGAACAGCATACCGACTTTGTCTTGATTCCGGCAAGCGAGGCGCTAGCGCAGCAGAAGATATCTATGGAGATGGGCGACTACCTGCAATTGCTTCCGCAACAACACGGCACCGATGGATTTTTTGCAGCAGTGATGGAACGCAAGCTTTAATCTTGAAGTCACACCGAACCCAAAGCTAAAGTCTCTTCTATAAAAAGTTGAGCGACGTGACTGGTATGGCTCGCTTTGGACTTTAATCAGCTACGGTGAATGCCATAACCAATAGCGATTCTGTAATCGCCCGACAAGTCGGCACCACAAAGGCTACATTTCTAATGAACTATCTGGGATTAATATAAATTTACTCACAGATTATGTGGATAACTACTAGAACAAGTCACCACAAAGACAAAATCTTTAATCAGTATATACAGTTAAATCATTGTTCGTTTTGTAGGCGTCATTTCCGGATCAGCTTGATAGTGACCAAAGCTTTATACCTCAGCTGAACATACTTATTTAATTGACGAATCTCTATGTTCAGTTAATGTAGCCTGAAAAAATTGAGTAACTCTAAAGCAC
>CAIWKC010000025.1 GCA_903913145.1 uncultured Gallionellaceae bacterium
GCGCAACGCGTGGAGTTTCTGTTCGAGCGCTACCAGCAACTCACCAGTTTGTTGCCGACGGACGCAATTAAGACTAAGCGCAGGAAGAAGATTGAGTTGTGATTCGTGACGCGGAGCGTCACTGGATGCGTTACCACGCGGAGCGTGGGAACGATGTGGACGATGTGGGATGAGCTCAGCGATGAGTGTGAGGGAAAGAAGGGCAACGTGTTACGATGGCTCCTCTAATCGTTCCCACGCTCTGCGTGGGAATGCAGCCACAGACGCTCCGCGTCTACTAACCTAAAACACATCTCCCATGGGCCGTAGCCGCTACGTAATCACCGATCCGGCGGCACCGCATTTTCTGACATGCACCGTCATGGAATGGATGCCGGTGTTCACGCGCCCGGATACCGTGCAAATCTTGCTGGATAGCTGGTCATATTTGCGTGAACACGAGGGGTTGCAGTTGTATGGTTATGTGATTCTGGAAAACCATCTGCACTTTGTTGCCCAGTCCGAGCGTTTGGATTTGAGTCTGAGCCACTTCAAATCTTTTACTGCGCGCCGGATAATTGACTACCTTGAGCGGCACTCGGTAGAACATCTGTTGGCGCGTTTACGTTTTGCGAAACGGGCGCATAAATCAGATCGGGAGTTTCAATTTTGGCAGGAGGGTTCTCATGCAGAGCTGATTTTTAGCGAGGCCATGATGCGGGAAAAGCTCAATTACATTCATGCTAATCCGGTGAAGCGGGGCTATGTGGACAGGGCGGAACATTGGCGTTATTCCAGTGCACGGAATTATGAGGGTGACGTCGGGTTGATTGAGATTGATCGGTGGGTTTGAGTGGTGACGCGGAGCGTCACTGGCTGCGTTACCACGCGGAGCGTGGGAACGATGCGTTTAACTCGGAGCCCTAATCGTTCCCACGCTCCGCGTGGTAACACAGCCCCGGACGCTCCGCGTCTACTAAGCTAAAACATATCTCCTTTGGGATTATTTCAAAATAAGTATCAGCGCGATCACTACCAAGATTAATGCCCAAAGCCACACCTGAATCGGCTTGCTTTCCGAAGTTGGTTTTTCAGGGTTGCCGCCGGAGGTTTCGCTATAACTCAAACCGCTGCCGGGAATGCCGACGGTTGTTTTGGTCTTGCCGTCCTTGAGATTGACTGTCAGACCTTTGCCACCGATAGACGTGCTGATTCCGCTTTTGCTCAGATTGAACCATACACCGGGGAAAATCTTGATACGCTTGCGGAAACGAAGACTCATATTCATGCTCTCCTTGTCTGCACAATACCACGGTTTCGATATCATTTACCTTGCACGATTGATTGAAGTTGAAAGTAGCAAATGGATTATTTTGTTTATTCAAATTGGCTTTTACGTTATTCTTAACCACCCATGTCACAACACACTTTTTCTCCTCCCTCCGATGGCAGTATGAGTCCCAAGGCTTGGTATCAAGCCGCACGTAAGAAACCCGGTTTTATTTATGATCCCGCCCAAGAAGCGGCGATTGATGTTCTTGATGGCTTGTGGCAACAGCTGATTGTCTTTAAGACAAAACGCAATCTTTTTCTTGGGCGCAGTTTACTCAGCCCCAATGTGCCGAAGGGTTTGTATTTCTGGGGCGGGGTAGGGCGGGGCAAGAGTTTTCTGATGGATGTGTTTTATGACTGTGTGCCGTATCGGCGCAAGCGGCGTATTCACTTCCATAACTTCATGGCCGAGGTGCATAACGAGTTGAAGTTGCTGGCGGGTGAAAAAGACCCGTTAATTGCCTTGGCCGACAAGATAGCAAAGTCCACGCGCCTCTTGTGTTTTGACGAATTCCATGTGAGCGATATCGCCGATGCGATGATTCTGCAACGTCTGCTGGAGGCAATGTTCGAGCGCGGTGTGGTGCTGATCACCACATCTAACTATCCACCGGACGGTTTGTATCCCAACGGCTTACAGCGGCAACGATTTTTGCCCACCATTGCGTTACTCAAACGAGAATTGAAAGTGGTGAATGTGGATGGTGGCAATGATTATCGTTTGCGTGAGATGACGCGCGAATCTTTATTTATGATACCGGCGGACTTTGCAAGCGATGCGCGCATGGAACTGAAGTTTGACCGCTTGAGTCCGGTGGTGCAACCGGATAGACGACATGAGGATAGTCGGCACATCGAAATCATGGGACGGATGATTCCGGTGAAGAAGTTATCGCGCGGTATAGTGTGGTTTGATTTTGCCGATGTCTGTGGCGGGCCGCGTGCGGAAACTGATTATCTGGAGATCGCCCAGCAGTTTCATTCCGTTTTCATTTCGCATGTGCCCAAAATGTCTGCCGAGGATGCGGCTGCGGCACAGCGGTTTAAGTGGCTGGTTGATGTATTTTACGACAAGCGGGTAAAGCTGATTATTTCGGCAGCTGTTATGCCGCATGAGCTGTATACAAATCCGGGAAATGACGCTGAATTCGCGCGCACGGCAAGTCGCCTGATTGAAATGCAGTCCAAGGAATATTTAAGTCTGCCGCACCAATCTGAAGTTATAGGTCTGAATTTGCCTGCACCGCAGTGGCAGTCTACGACTGCTCCTGGTTGAATTTTTCCAGAACGTCTTCCATAAATTCCACGTAGCCATCTCTGTCGACACCAATTTCATCCATAATTGATCCGCCGATATCGTGCCATTCAGGATCTTTGATATGGTTCATTCTCATGTGCAAATGCCTGGCCATCTGTAAAATCGAAACCAGCGTTAAAGCGGCATGCTCCACATTCAGGCGGTCATGATGAAAACGCACAGCCTGGCAAATAAATTCGGGCAAATTCCAGTGTCTGGTGACAAGATAACCAACCACGGTATAGTCGGTATCATAGCGTTTATCTTCGTCATGAAAATCGGGCCAGTGGCTGCCATGATTCAGGCGAAACGCCTGGCAATACTCGGGAAAGCGCTGCATCAAAATAGGCACACCGCATTCGTGAAACAGGCCCGCCATATAGGCTTGTTCTACAGCAATATTACAGGCGGAAATTTGTTTTTTGGCGATGATCGCACACAGTAAGGCGATGTCATTGGAGCGTTCCCAGAATTTTTCGTAAGCGACTTCATTTCCACCGATCGAGTCGCGTAACAGTACACCTTTGATGAGATTCGATACTTGGTTGAGTCCGAGCAGGGTGATTGCTTTGGGGATGCTGGTAATAGGTGTTGGAAATTTGTAGAAAGAAGAATTAACCAGCTTGAAAATGGCTGCGCTCAGTCCCACGTCTTTATTGATTAAATTGCCTATTGCCGTAATTTGATTGTTTGGTTTGTTAATTAATTTATCAATTTCCAAAAGAACACTGGGTTGGGGAGGGATGTTGATTTGGCTACCCAATATATGATCGAGCAGCGCTTTCTCATCCGAAATTTCATTTGTGCTCATAGGGTTATAGAGGTATGCAATGTGGAAGGGTGTTCTAGATGATCAATGAAGATAATTATACCTGTAAAATATGACAATGATTTGATGCCTCGAGCGGCTGAATATTTGCATTTTGTGGTGTAATGCATTTAGAGTAATATCCGAGCGTTTTTGTAACCTATATTATGGGGACCTCTATCCGTTCGTTTTTTTGTGAGCAAAGCCGCATGGCAACTAAAATTGGATTTGTAGAAGTTTCATTAAATTTAAAGAGTGCATATTTTGAGTAATATAAAACCAACTGCCGCATCACCTGAGGGCAATAAACGTCGTCGTATCATGTTTGTCATTGCCGCCGTGTTCATCTTGTTGGGAGGCGGACTGGGATTGAACTGGCTACTGATTTCGCGCTTTTACGAAGAAACTGATAACGCTTATGTACAGGGAAATGTTGTGCAGATAACGCCTCAGATCGTCGGGACGGTAGTCAAAATATTTGCAGACGACACGGATTTGGTGAAAGCCGGACAGACATTGGTGAGTCTTGATCCTGCAGACACCAAAGTGGCCGTTGAACAAGCTGAGGCAGAACTGGCGCAAACCGTACGCGAGGTGCGCACGCTTTATACTTCACATAAACAATCGGATGCCAATCTGGTGCAGCGCCAGGTCGAACTGACGCGTGCTGAAGATGATCTTACCGAGCGTAAAAAGCTGGCTTTGACCGGCACAATATCAAAAGAAGAATTACGCCATGCCGAAGCGACTGTGAATGTCGCGCGCGCCGCTGTGGATGCGGCGCGTGAACAGTTGTCATCCGGTCGTGCTTTGACAGATGGCACCAGTGTACGCAGACATCCAACTGTACAACGTTCATCTGCACATTTGCGCGAGTTGCTGCTTGCCCTGCAACGAACAACTCTGGTGGCACCGGTGAACGGACAGATCGCCAAACGCACTGTTCAAGTTGGACAACGCGTTAGTCCCGGCGCACCGTTAATGGCTGTGATTCCTCTAGATCAACTTTGGGTGGATGCGAATTTTAAAGAAGGGCAACTGCGTATTATGCGTGTCGGACAATCTGTTACGCTGACTTCAGATCTTTACGGAAGTGCAGTGAAATACACCGGCAAGGTCGTGGGAATGGGTGCAGGCACAGGTGGTGCTTTCGCTCTTTTGCCAGCCCAGAATGCAACAGGAAACTGGATTAAGGTGGTGCAACGTGTGCCTGTCAGGATTGCTTTGGATCCGGCGCAGCTGGCCGCACACCCGTTGCGAATCGGATTGTCTATCCATGCCGAAGTCGATCTGCACGATCAGAACGGTAATCCGCTGGGTACGCTGAAAGAGGCCACAACGTATAGTTTTGATACCCCTGCGGACAACTTGGCTCGTAGCCGTATTGAATCAATCATCGAAGCCAATCTGAAGTGAACGCAGCACCAGTTTCTCAGCCAGTCGCGCCTGCACCCCTGCACGGGCTCGCATTGGGATTGCTGACCATCGCGGCTTCAATGTCCACTTTTATGGAAATATTGGATATCACCATTGCCAATGTTTCCGTGCCCACGATAGCCGGAGCATTGGGCGTCTCGACCAATCAGGGTACATGGATTATCAGCGCCTATTCAGTCGCAGCGGCGATTGCTGTGCCGCTTACCGGCTGGCTGTCCAAACGTTTCGGTGAAGCCAAGTTGTTTGTCTGGTCTGTACTGGCTTTTACCCTGATGTCGACCTTGGCCGCTTTTTCGCAGAGCCTCACTATGCTGGTTTTTTTTCGCTTGTTACAAGGATTTGTGTCCGGACCGATGGTCCCGCTCTCGCAAACCCTGTTGGTGCGAAATTTTCCGCCCGAAAAACGCGGAGCCGCGATGGGGATATGGGCAATGACGGTGATTCTGGCACCGATCTGTGGTCCGTTGTTGGGCGGCTATATCAGCGATAATTTTCACTGGTCATGGATATTTCTGATCAACATACCAGTCGGCTTGTTCGGTGGTATCACGATTTGGTTTTTGATGCGGCATCGCGATTCCGCTATTGTGCCCATTCCCCTGGATAAAATTGGACTGGCTTTCATGGTGGTCGGCATAGGCTGCCTGCAACTGATGCTAGAAGTGGGACACGATTATGACTGGTTTGCCTCGCCCTTTATCGCCACGTTGGGCATTGTTGCACTGGTGTCACTCACGTTTTTTATCGCATGGGCCATCATGACAGAACATCCCATCGTGGATGTGCATTTGATGCGGGATCCCAATTTTCGCTACGGCGTGATCTTGTTATCGGTTGGCTTTATGACGTATTTCGGTACGGTGGTCATTTTTCCGCTTTGGTTGCAGACGGTGATGGGTTATACCGCCGCGCAAGCCGGTATGGCAACAGCACCGATAGGTGTTTTCACTCTTCTGCTTTCGCCTATCATTGGGCGCAATATCGGCAAGTTGAATTTGCGCATTCTGGCCACTTTTTCTTTTGCGGTAATGGGATCGGTGTGTGTGTGGAATAGCATGATGAATCTTGATGTGACCTTTTGGAACGTCGTTTCACCGCGTTTAGTGCAAGGCATCGGCATGTCTTGTTTCTTTTTGCCGGTGCAGGCTTTGATGCTGTCGAATATTACGCCTGACAATATGGCTGCAGCATCGGGGTTGTCCAATTTTCTGCGCACACTGGGCGCGGCTATCGGCACTGCGATCAGTGTCACAACCTGGGAATATCTGGCTTCTATGAATAGAGCCACAATGGTGGAAAATATCAATGTATACAACCCGGCGAATACGGCGTACGTCAATCAATTGCAAGCAACGGGTATGAGTGATCAGCAAGCTTATGCCGTGATTGACCACACGATATTTTCGCATAGTTATATGGTTGCCACGAATGAGTTCTTTTTGTATAGCGCCGTTTTATTCTTCCTTTTGATGGGTGTGGTCTGGCTCACCCGGCCACGCAAAGGGACGGGCGGGGCAATGGGGCATTAGTTAAGCATAAATGCCACCTAACACGCATCAGATCTCGGAATTAAGAAATACCGCACTTCATTGGCTGAAGGAGAATGATGCTGTGGTGAAAGCTGCAGGTGTACGCCGCATGGCTCAGTCATGGGCTGCGGGAGAAATTGTGCTGGATTCAGAAGTGATCATAAATGAGGTGATCGCTTTCCCCGGACATCCTGATAAGCCTGAACTGGTGTCGCCGCTGGCAGTAAAACGCCGCGCGATGAATACACCGGAAGGCCGTGCCGCAATGATTCATGCGCTGGTGCATATCGAATTCAACGCGATCAATCTGGCGCTCGATGCGCTGTGGCGTTTTGCTGAAATGCCCCGAGCCTACTACGCTGATTGGCTGCAAGTAGCAGATGAAGAAGCGTTGCACTTCAGGTTGTTGGCTGATCATCTTTCCACGCAGGGTTATGCTTACGGAGATTTTTCCGCTCACAACGGTCTATGGGATATGGCGGTTCGGACGCAGCATGATGTTCTGGCCAGAATGGCTTTGATCCCACGCACGATGGAAGCGCGCGGACTGGATGTGGTGCCTGGCATGCGTGCCAAACTGATTCAGGCTGGGGATAGTGAGGTCGGGCCGGTTTTGGATATTGTGATGCGCGATGAGATCGGCCATGTCGCGATTGGCAATCGCTGGTTCAATTTTTTGTGTGAACAGCGCGGATTGGAGCCGGAAGCTACTTATGCGAATCTGGTTGCCAAACACAATGCTGTACCTCACCGTGGCCCGTTTAATCTGGAGGCGCGACGCGCGGCAGGATTCAGCGAACAGGAATTAGTCAAGTTGGGCATGAGTTAATACATTTGAAAATATTATGAAAAAAGCGGCCCCGTCGAAAGCCGAAATTGCGCAGTTGGAGCCGTTTGTAGGCCTGACACTGGAGCACATCCATGTGCCGTGCAGCAAAGAAGAATTCGCTTCTGCTACCGCAGAGATCAAAGCGGCTGGGCTGGTCGGCTTCGATACAGAATCCAAACCGACTTTTGCTGTCGGTGAGGTTAGTGAAGGGCCGCACCTCGTGCAGTTTGCGTTGCCTGACAAGGCTTACCTGTTTCAAGTGCATCATACTGAAGGACTAGCGTTTCTCTTCGAGTTACTGCAATCGGAAAAAATACTCAAAGCGGGCTTTGACCTAAAATCGGATAGCGCGCATGTATTCGCGAATATGGGCATTCATTTGGGCGGAGTGGTCGATCTTAATACGATATTTAGCATGGATGGATACGGTAAACATTTGGGGGTGAGAACCGCAGTGGGCTTGATGTTTAATCAGCGCTTTGCCAAGTCGAAAAAAGTCACCACCTCAAACTGGTCGCAACCTGAACTTACATCGCAGCAATTGCTCTATGCGGCAAACGATGCCTACGCGGCGCTCAAAGTGCTCGAGGCACTTAACTTACCCCGCGACGAATTGCCTATTATGGGTTTGCATACGATTGCAGATAGCGTGGATTAAATACGTGGATGGGCATCACTATGCTCAACTCATCCTACATCTTGCCAATGAATTGGGCACTGCCTGTAAATATGTTAGTCATTAAAAAAATTACAATTTAGTGTTAGCGTAAAACCCCCTCCCCAACCCTCCCCCGAGCGGAGAGGGAGGGGGTGAATAATTGAATGTTGTACCCTGTTAAATTATGGGCTAGGTTTCTTCTTTTGCCATTTCCAACTCTAACCAGATTTCTTCCAGTTCTGCCACTTTTGCTTGTAAGCGCGCGTGTTCGGCATTCAATTGGCTGATTTTTGCGCGGTCGGGGTTCGCGTAGGTCTCAGGATCTGCGAGTTGCCGGTTGATGGCAGCAAGTTCTGCTTGCGCAGTATTCAACGCGCCTTCGAGTTTGTTTTGTTTCGACTGTAACGCTTTGCGGTTGGGCTTGGATGCGCTCTGCGGACGCGGTTTTTCAAGTTGTGGCTGTGTGGCCGCTTCGCGCGGTCGGCGCGTCTCGATCCAGCTCTTGTAGTCATCCAAATCACCATCGAAAAGTTTGGCTTCGCCATCGGCGACCAACCAGAGTTCATCCGCTACGGCGCGGATCAGACTGCGGTCGTGCGATACGATGACCACAGCGCCGGTGTACTCTTCCAAAGCGATGGTGAGTGCGTCACGCATGTCGAGGTCGAGGTGATTGGTGGGCTCGTCGAGCAGTAACAGGTGCGGCTTTTGCCAGGCCAGCAGCGCCAGTGCAAGGCGGCTTTTCTCACCGCCGGAGAAACTGTCCACTGGACGGTCTTCACTGTCAGCGGCCAAACCGAAGCGCCCGAGGAAACTACGCAACGTAAGTGCGGTTTCTTTGGGAGCAAGCCGCTCCATGTGTTGCAACGGCGTGGCAGCGCTGTCCAGATTTTCCAGTTGGTGTTGGGCGAAGTAACCGATACGAATGTCGGGGGTGATATCGAGCTTGCCCGAAGTAGGCTGCAACTCACTCACCAATAATTTAATCAAAGTCGATTTACCCGCGCCGTTGGGACCGAGCAGGGCGATTCGAGCACCGGCACGCAGCACCAGTTCGATATTTTTGAACAATGTTTTGTCGCCATAGGCAAAGCCCATTTTTTCCGCGCGCAGCAACAAATCAGGGCTGCGTTCGGGTGCTTCGATCTCCAGTTCAAAATGGCCGTCGGTGACGTGCGCGGCGGCGATGCGAGTGATCCGTTCCAATGCCTTGATGCGGCTTTGTGCCTGCTTGGCCTTAGTGGCTTGAGCGCGAAAGCGACGCACGAAATCTTCCATATGGGCGATCTTTTCCTGTTGACGTTCGAAAGCTTGATTTTGCTGAGCGATTTTTTCCGCGCGGGTGCGTTCGAAATCGTCGTAGTCACCTGTGTAACTGTCGATCATTTGGTCATGCACATGTGCGATGCGGTTGACGCAGGTGTTGAGAAATTCACGGTCATGCGAGACCAGCAAAATACTGCCGGGATAATGCGCCAAATACTGCTCAAGCCATAGAATCGCTTCGAGGTCGAGGTGGTTGGTGGGTTCGTCCAGCAGCAACAAATCGGCGCGATGCATCAGTGCGCGTGCCAGATTCAAGCGCATGCGCCAACCGCCGGAAAAACTGGTCACGGGGCGTTCCAGCGTGTCGTTGGCAAAACCCAGCCCGTTAAGCAGTTGCGCGGCACGTGCCTTGGCACCATAACCGTCAATGGCTTCATAGCGATGCTGTGCGTCGAACCAGGCTGTGTCATGATTTTCGCGCGCCAGCGTTTTTTCAAGTAGACGAAGTTCGGCATCGCCGTCGAGCACAAACTCCAGCGCGGGTTGATCCGAGTTGGCGATCTCCTGTTCGACAAACGCGATGGTCTTGCCGGACTGCATGGAAACTTCACCGCTGTCCGGCTTGATTTCACCGCGTATCAGGCGGAACAGAGTGGATTTGCCGCAGCCGTTCTTGCCGACCAAGCCGATGCGCTGGTTGGCAAACGCCTGTAGATTCACATTCTGGAGTAGCGGGATGCCGCCTTGCAGGTATGACAGATTCTGAATATTTAGCATGGATGCGATGATAGCAGACGGAGGCGTGTCGGTCTTCCGGGTGTGCCCGAAAATCAGTTATGTAAATCAATAATTCCGGATTGCGACACTGCGCTAAAATACGTTTTAGTGATGTACACGACATCGCTTTTCCGATTCACTCTCTAATTGATGACAATGGCCAATAATCTGGAAGAACTGCAACCTCATTCTGTTTGGGCACACTTCGCCACGTTGTGCGCGATTCCGCGTGCGTCACTTCACGAAGCGGCGCTTCGCGAACATTTGATTCATTGGGCGCAGGCGCGTGGCATCACCGCAGTCGTTGATGATGCGGGCAACCTGATTCTGAAAAAGCCGGCCAGTTCCGGTTGTGAGGCGATGCCAGGTGTCATTCTGCAAGGCCATCTAGACATGGTGTGTCAGGCTAATGCCGGAACAACGCATAACTTTGAGCATGATCCAATCCGTACTGTGGTGCGCGATGGCTGGGTGCTGGCAGAGAACACCACGCTGGGTGCGGATAACGGCATTGGTGTAGCACTTGCGTTGGCAGCATTGGAAGAGCCGAATTTGTTTCATCCTGCGCTTGAGGTTTTGCTTACCATCAACGAAGAATCCGGCATGGACGGTGCCCGCGGCTTGAAGTCAGGCATTTTGCAAGGAAAGACGCTGATTAATATGGATGCTGAGGAGTGGGGATATCTATATTTGGGCTGCGCAGGTGGAGTGGATGTGGAAGTCCGTCATACTTGCGTGCTGGTAGATATTCCTCCTGACTTTACGATTTTGCGCTTTGATGTTTCCGGTTTGCGCGGTGGTCATTCCGGTATCGATATTCATCTCGGGCGCGGCAATGCAATCAAGTTACTAGCGGAAGCACTGCGTGATTTATCTGCTCACACCGATATGCGTTTGATTGAGTTAAATGGTGGTACGGCACGCAATGCAATTCCTCGCGAAGCGTTTGCCGTGTGTGCGCTGCCGGCTGTAGCGGCATTGAATATTAGTGAGTGGGTGCAGCATCGGCATGCAGCCTGGCGGAAGCGTTTTAATCAAGTTGACGCCGATGTGTCGTTCACAGTTCAACTCCTTCCCCCCAGCAGGGGGAAGGGTGGGATGGGGGTAGACCAATTGAGTATGTCTACCCCCTCCCTAGCCCTCCCCCTGCAAGGGGGATGGGATGTATATTTAGCCACTGCCACTGCAGAGCGTGACCAACTGCTCACTTTCTTGGACATCGCTTTAAATGGTGTTACGCAAATGAGTGATGCATTCGACGGCGTCGTGGATACGTCGGATAATCTCGGTGTTGTGAGTTTTGCTCAAGGTGTGTTTCGCGCTACGTTCAAAGTGCGCTCGTTGCATGATAGTCGACGAGATGCACTGGCGGAAAAGTTGGTGTCCCATGCGGCAATTTACGCTTTGCACGCTTGGACAGATGGCGCTTATCCGGGTTGGACACCCAATCCTTCATCCGACTTGCTCGCGCTGAGCCAGAAGGTTTACATCGAACAATTCGGGCAACCCGCCAGCTTGCAGGTGATACACGCGGGGCTGGAATGCGGACTGCTTGCCGCCAGTCATCCGCAATTGGACATGATTTCCTTTGGTCCGGATATCAGGGGCGCGCACGCGCCGGGAGAATGCGTTGAAATCGAGTCTGTAGCGCGTTGCTGGCAGTTGCTCAAAGCCATGCTACAGGCATTGGCGACACATGCATAAAACACGTACGCAAACGATCGAACTACATCCGCTTGCGCCGCCCAAACCTGACTTCGGCGCAACCTGTAATGGTTGCGGGTTTTGCTGTGCAGCCGAGCCGTGTCCGGTGGCGTATCTTTTTTTGTTTCAGTTTAAAGGGCGCTGCCGGGCGTTGTTATGGCAGAATGAATTGAATCGTTATGTGTGTGGAATGGTCGTTTGTCCGGACCAATACGTGAAATTGATTCCCCAACGAGTCCGAAAGCGTATGGGGCGGTTTTTTGCTTCTCGCATTTCAGCTGGATCAGGATGTGATTTCGCCGCAGAGGTAATTAACACTAAAATTTGATCAATAACTGAAATCAAGATCAAACTTTCTCAGATGGAATGGAGTCGTCATGAATAAATATATTATTGTAGCGTTATTAATCTGCTTACAGGGAATTGCATCAAACGCGGTGGCAGAGCCTTCTGCTGGAACGGAATGGAAAGAGCCAAAGACCGGCATGGTTTTTGTCTGGGTGCCAACCGGATGTTTTCAGATGGGTGGTACAGATTGGAGTTTCGGAACGCCGCTGCACAAAGTATGCGTTAAGGGCTTTTGGATGGGGAAGTATGAAGTGACGCAGAACCAATACAAACAAATGGCAGGGGTAAATCCCAGTAAGCAAGTTGGGTTGCAGAATCCGGTTGACACAGTAAGTTGGGACGATGCCGCTCATTTTTCGGAACGCATGGCTAACAGTACAGGCGTCAAAATCAGGCTGCCTTCCGAAGCCGAGTGGGAATATGCTTGTCGCGCCGGGCATGCGCAAGGGAAGTATTGCGGCAATGATGATAATCTGAATTTCTTGGCTTGGTACGATGCCAATAGTGCGCACCAGTCTCGCCCGGTCGGGATATTGGCAGGCAATGATTGGGGCTTATATGATATGAGTGGAAATGTGTGGGAGTGGGTACAAGATTGCTGGCATGATGGTTTCCAGGGTGCTCCCGCTGATGGCAGCGTTTGGAAAGGTGGCGAATGTCCTACCAGGGTTGTACGCGGAGGTTCATGGTGCAACGAGTCGTCTTACGCCAGAGCCGGTTTTCGCTATGGTAACGATCCGGAAGGCGGCGAGTGCAGCGGGTTTAGAGTTGCCAGATCATTGCAATAATTTTGTTGATTAAGCGTTTACGCGCTTGTGGTAATTAATTCTTCATCACAATTTGTGCTAAATAATTTTCAAATTTCCCTTTATTTTTTACTGTTTGCTATCGCAGACTCGGTTATCGCTGAGGCAAACAATTTATGCCCACCTGTTGCTCAAGTACCCACTCCTGAAAAGGTTCAAGCAGCAAAGCAGATTGCGCGTGACCACGGTTTTTTGTGGCGTATCAGTAAAGACGGCCATACTTCTTACTTGTATGGAACGATACATGTGGCGAAGTTCGAATGGATGTTTCCCGGTCAGAAAGTGATGCAGGCTTTGCAAGCTTCCGATACCTTGGCGCTGGAACTCGACATGCTGGATGCTGATATTCAAAAGCGGATATCAAACGGAATGGCACAGTTTCATAGCTCGGCACTACCCGAAAAATTAGTGAACCGCTTGCGAAAACAGGCAGAGGCAGCGTGTGTTCAGTACAGTGGAATTGCCAATCTTACCCCAGAGTTTCAGGTTGATACATTGACCTTGATGGTGGGGAATTGGGATGGACTTTATCCCGCTTACGCCATTGACAATGTGTTGGCGGGGATTGGTCATAGTTCGAATAAACAGGTTGTTTCGCTTGAGACACCGGAATCTCAACTAAAGTTGTTGCAAATGAAAGATGCTCAGGAAATTGTTGATTTGGTTCAAGACAGTCTGGATGAATTGGAATCCGGACGCGCGCACGCTTTTCTGAGTCGTATTGCCAAGATATGGGAAACTGCCGACTACGCTCAAATGTCAAATTTCAACGAATGGTGTGACTGCCTCAAAACCGATGTCGAGCGAGAGATGATGAAACGTTTGCTTGACGACCGCAATCCGGCTTTGGCAGAACACATCAATGCGCTGCACGAAAGTGGTAAAAAGGTATTTGCTGCGGTGGGCAGTTTGCATATGTTTGGTCCGAATGGCTTGCCAGTCCTTTTGGAAGAGCGTGGCTATCACGTTGAGCAAATTGACTTAAATAAGAATTAATACAATTCCTACTCAATAGGCGATAAAATAACTCAGGTTTTAATGGAGTTAACAGAGGAATTATTATGGTTACACCTGAAAGCGTTAAAGAATACATCCAGCAAGGACTCGAATGCGAACACATCGAAGTCGAAGGAGATGGTCGTCATTTCGATGCGGTGGTCGTGAGTAAGGAATTCGAAGGCAAGGGCATGCTTCAACAGCAACGTCTTGTATTCCAGAAGTTGGGAGATAAAATGGAAGTGATACATGCACTTTCTTTGAAGACTTTTACGCCGGAGCAGTGGAGCAAACAAGTTTAATTATTTATGGAGATAATCATGGATCAAAATGCGTTGGAAAAAATTAAAAAAACAGTTACAGATAATCCTATTGTGCTGTATATGAAAGGTACGCCACAATTTCCGCAATGCGGATTTTCCGGGCGGGCTGCTCAGGTGTTAAAAGCGTGTGGGGTACAAAATTATGTGGCAGTCAATGTGTTTGAAGATCAGGAAGTTTATGACAATCTGAAGTACTACGCCGACTTTCCGACTTTTCCCCAGTGCTATATTAAAGGTGAGTTGATTGGTGGATCAGATATTATGTTAGCCATGTCGGAAACAGGCGAATTGCAAAAACTTATCCACAATGCATTGGGATAAATGGATTGGAATAATAGAACCACAAGGAAATGTAGTTATTGACTGCATGTTTTCTGGCAATTTTTACAGTGATGCACTTTAACTTTTATATCAGGGAATAAGCATAATGAATTTGGCTGAATTGTTTCGTCACGAATCCGATCTGCAAAACTTGGCAGCCGGGCAGGCGCTGTTTAAAGAGGGAGACGCGGGTGAGTTAATGTACGTACTGATTTCCGGGACTGCCGAGATCAGCGTGAATAACAGGATTGTGGAAACGGCCAATGCCGGCGCTATTCTGGGTGAAATGGCGATGATTGATGAAGGAACACGATCCGCAACAGTTGTTGCCAAAAGTGAGTGTCAATTGTTACCGATAGCGAAAAAGAGATTCGATTTTCTAATTCAGCAGACCCCAAATTTTGCCGTACATATGATGAAAGTTATTGCAATGCGCTTGCGTAAAACAGACGAGCTTGTTTGAAGTCATAATGCGATCTGGCAGGTGCAAAAGCACATTGCATAACTTGCTTGTTCGCTTATTATATCGGGCTAACCGGTATGGTAAATCCTGCCTCAGGATAAAATCCCGTAACTGAAATTTTGGGGAGTCTGCATGTGCGGCATTTGCGGTGAATTGCGCTTTGATAATTCTTCGCCCGATATGGCTGCGTTACAGCGAATGACGTCAAGGTTGGCGCGGCGCGGCCCTAACCATGAAGGTGTGTACAGCGATGGTGTGCTCGCGTTTGGTCATCGACGGCTGGCTATCATTGATCTTTCAGCGCATGCCGACCAACCGATGGTGGACAAGGAGTTGCACCTAGCGCTGGTATTTAATGGCACGATCTACAACTACAAAGAATTGCGCTCTGAACTCATCGAGTTGGGCTACGAATTTTTTTCTGAAGGCGACTCCGAGGTCATTCTCAAGTCATACCATGCATGGGGCGAGCATTGTGTTGAGCGTTTTTACGGCATGTTTGCTTTTGCCATCTGGGATATACGAAGCAGAATATTGTTTCTTGCACGTGACCGTCTGGGTATAAAACCCCTTTATTATGCGTTGGACGGGATGCGCTTGCGCTTTGCTTCAACCATACAGGCATTATTGGCAGGCGGCGGCGTTGATACCAATATTGATCCAATAGCACTACATCATCACTTTACTTTGCATAGCGTAGTGCCTGCACCGCGCACTATTTTGCAGGGCATCAAAAAATTACCGCCCGCACACACGGTGATTTTTTCGAACGGGAAAGTAGCTAATGCTTTGGACAATGCGATAAACACAAAACTTCAAGACTCCTCAAGTGATGTAACTTTTCGCTGTTATTGGCAGCTTGATTCGACTCGTCCAGTACAAGTACTTTCGGAGCAAGATTGGTTAGCAGCAACACGCACAGTGCTGCACCGTGCTGTAGAGAGACATCGTCTGGCATCCGATGTGCCGGTGGGTGTGTTGCTTTCCGGCGGGCTGGATTCGAGTTTGCTGGTCGGGTTGCTGGCTGATCACGTGGATGACTTAAATACTTTCTCGATCGGGTTCGAGGAGGTGGCAGGCGAGCAGGCTGATGAGTTTGAATATTCTGATCTGATTGCGGAGCATTTTAAAACCAAGCATCACAAATTTGCAGTTCCCAACGCAGAAGTTTTAAAACGTTTGCCTGAAGCTATCGCAGAAATGAGCGAACCCATGCCGAGTTACGATGTCACGGCGTTCTATCTTTTGGGTCAACATGTATCGCGCGAGGTGAAGGTGGTGTTGGCAGGGCAGGGAGCCGATGAAGTGTTTGGAGGATACTTTTGGTATCCACTCATGGATGCGGCAGACGGTTCACCTCTGGAACGTTTCTCACAATATTATTTTGATCGGGATCATACCGAGTATCTGGAGATGATTTCATCGGGTTATCATGTGGAAGATGTGACGTCGAGTTGGGTTGAAAACGAATTGAAAAACCCCGGGGCTGATGAATTTCTCGATCAGGTTTTGCGCATGGATGTGACAAGTTTGATGGTAGATGATCCGGTAAAGCGCGTTGATAACATGACAATGGCGTGGGGATTGGAAGCGCGTGTCCCTTTTCTTGATCACGAACTGGTAGAACTGGCAGCGAAGATGCCACCATCGTTAAAACTTAAAGAGGGGGGTAAATTTCCACTTAAAGCTGTGGCGCGCGGCGTCATTCCTGATGCTGTGATAGACCGACCCAAGGGATATTTTCCCGTACCCGCTTTGAAATATGTACGGGGTGAGTTCCTAGACCGGATGCGTGACATTTTGCAATCTAAAGCCTGTATTAACCGGGGTTTATATCAGCGCAGTTACGTCGAAAAATTACTGGCCGATCCGGAAATGCATCTCACTCGAATACAAGGCAGCAAACTGTGGCATCTTGCATTATTGGAATGGTGGTTGCAGATTAATGTGGATGCGGTAATTAATGACGGCAATTCAGTGAATGTCACCTAAATCAAAAATTCCGAATTTGGCCGATCAGAAAGATGAACAGGCGCTTCTTCCTCCTTACTTGTTCAGGCGGGAGGACGGTGTTTATGTAAACTTATCTCTTTTCCCTGTGGGGGGAGAATTCGATAAATTCATTGACCGCATTTTTGGCGATGGATTCAGATTCGTGCAATTGGACTATAAATTGTTGCTGAATTTACTGTTTGATTACGACGTGATTTTGGACACGTATGGAATAGATGGCAACGTGAAGTTGGCTAAAGACATCGTTAGCTTTCCAGCCAGACGAAAAAAATTGTACAGAGCGCTCAAGATGGATCCCAATTTTGAAAGTGCAGAATACTTTTTCGAACCTGTCGAAATAGAAGTAGAAGTGGAAGTGCCAGTATATGGCGAAGATACCGGCGACGGTGTGCGTCCAATTGTCAGCACTGAACGTATTATAGAGTTGAAACCCACCACCTTGGATGTGGATGAATTTGTAGCGGACATGTGGTTGAAAGGAGTTCGCTTTGGCATTGCCATAGATGAGGTTGCCGGCGTGATTTCCCGCAAAGCGTCAGTGCGTATGATCATGGCTTCACAACTGGAACCCACTGTGGGTAACGATGCCGAAATCGTAGAAGCAAGCGATGCTTTGCGACAAGACAATTCACCGAAAATGTTGCCGAATGGCAAAGCTGATTTACGTAAATTTCAGAATCGTTTTCCACAAGTCGAAGCAGGGACTCGGCTTCTGAAAAAGAAGGCGCGAATATTGGGCAAACCAGGATACAAAGTGAATGGTGCAAGGATTGAACCGGAAATTCCGGGTGACCTCAATTTGTATGCAATGGCTGGAATCGGTACCCGCATTGAGACTCAAGATGGCTTCGAATTTATAGTATCAGCACGTAGTGGTTTTCTTGCACTTGATGTCGAGACAAATCACATTGAGATCACTGAAAAAATCGAAAATAAGACCGGTGTCAGCTTGAAAACGACAGGCGACCTGTCTTTGGGTGGCAAGGAGTTTATTGAGCATGGCGAGGTGCAGGAAGGACGCACCGTTGAAGGAACGAATATGACATTTCGTTCGGATGTCTACGGCACGATTATTTCGAAAGGCGGGTTTATTCTGCTAGAGCAAAATTTGTCGGGTGGAAGTGCGAAAAGTCTGGGTGGCGATATAACATCAAATGGTCGTTCGTTTAATTCTGTTATTGAAGCGCGTGATGGCCGTGTTGTAATCAATTATGCAGAGGCGTGTCTTATCTTGGGCAAGTCGGTAATGGTCAATCAGGCAATCAATTGTGACATTGTTGCGGAGGATGTCGCAATAGGGAGTGCCGAGGGGTGTGGAATAGCAGGGAAGTCGATCAAGATAACCTCATCAGGCGACAGTCGCGGGAAAGAGACAAATATTTCTATGATGCTTCCAGATTTGACAGTAAGCGAAACACAAATCAGGCAAGTGAGCAAAGCTATACAAAGTTGCCAGCAAATTATCAAGGGCAAAGAAAATGAAGTTGCTCAAATTAGTTCGAATGAAGAAGTTGCAAAATATCTTGCACTTGCAACAAGTATCAAAAATGCTACTGTCAAATTAACATCAGCTCACCAGGAAAATTGGAAGAAGTTGACAGATAAGTTTGCCAAAACAGATAGCACTTTGGGGAAGCTAAATGTTGAAATTCAAGATCAATTAAAGCGTGTGCAATCTTTCAGGCAAGAGATCGCTTATCTGATCGAAGGGCGCGAGAAGACAGGGAAAGGTATCAAATGTGAAATTGATGAAGTTGTCGGAGAAACGCTGGTAAGAACAATTTATGTTTACAACGGGATTGTGGGGTTGCACAGAATGGTTGCCGTTGAGCTCAAGGGTAAATTGCGCGAGCAGGCAAGTGCAAATGATAAAATTTTCTTTGGAGATGAGGGAACTTTTGATTGGGAATATAAACTGCCGGAATCGTACTGACGCCGCGGTTCCCTCGTTGCCGATGTTCGCGTAGGGGCGAACCTTGCGTTCGCCCGATATTCGGAATGGGGCATGTAGGGGCGAACCTTGCGTTCGCCCAATGTTCGGCAGGGGGCGAAGACAAGCTTCGCCCCTACGAAAAAGCGGCGCAGTCTCCCAGCCTTCCAGCCTCTCAGCCTCCCAGCCTCCCAGCCTCCCAGCCTCGCCGCTACGCGGCGCAGTCCCGCCGCTCTGCGGCGCAGTCCCGCCGCCTCGCGGCGCAGCCTCTCAGTCTTCGAAC
>CAIWKC010000026.1 GCA_903913145.1 uncultured Gallionellaceae bacterium
GTTGTTCCAGCTCTGTCCATGCAAATCCGTAAGTTTCGATTAGCTGTAATAACTCTTTGGATAATCTGACGTACTTGAAATAGACATAAAATTTATCGACAGTAATGACCAGTGCCAAAATGGCAAGCACCAGTAACGGGTAAACCATCGCGCCGCCGAATTTGATTGCCTGCAGTGCTTCTTGTATGTCTTGCATTGTATTTTCTCCAAATCAGGTAACGTGGATAGAGGCAATTGTGCCTTCCACAATCAATTAAAACTTTTTGCTGAGGCCAAGGAATATCCCCCGGCGTGCCCCGTATTGCGGGGCAAATACACCAATCCCGGAACCATCCCGAATTTCGTAAACATTGTCAAAAGCATTATTAACCACAACTCTTACGTCGATCTTTCCAAAATCCGCGAAATCCATTTTGTGAATCGCGCCAAAATTGACGACGGTGTAAGCGGGCAAGCTAGACGTGTTGGCAAAACCATTGCGCATCCCGCTTTCGTAGATCACGTCACCTGTCCAACGCGTACCGGCCCAAAGATAAGAACTGCCAACAGACACGGTCAGGGCTTGTGCGTGGTCGACATTGACCCAGTTGTTGGCCGCATAATTAAGCGTTACCGGATCAAAAAGATATTGGCTTGAAATGATATTGGTCGCCATGCTGACGGTGCGGGCCAGATTGACATAACCGGAAAGATCACCGGATTTGTAGTTGCCCGTTAATTCAATACCGTAAATCTTGCCTTCAGCATAGTTAAAAGGCGTCATGAGTAGTGCAGGGCCAAATTGTCCTTCATCAAGTGTGTTTTGAGTTTGCTTATAAAAACTATCAAAACCCAAGGATGTACTCGGTGTGAGCTGATGCGTGACCCCGACATCATAATAGTCACCACGTTCAGCTTTGACCGGAGAGTTAAGTCCTGTGGCAGCATTCGTCGTACCATTAAATAGCGCGAGTGTGGATGACGTGACCAGTTCAGCCGGGGGCGGGGTAAAGTAACGGGCATAGCCAACGTGTAACGAAGTCTTCTCGTTTGCCTTATACATAGCACCCAGTCTTGGGCTAAATTGCTGCTCGCTTACGTAAGCGTTAACTATGTCAAAACGCCCGCCATAATTCAGCGTCAATTTGTCAGTGGCTTTCCATTCATCTTGTAAATAAATGCCCAACAGGGTGTTGCCATTTTTGGAATTGTTGTCGTTGATGGCGTAAGGTACGCCAAAGACAGTGCCTGAACCATTTACGTTAAACACAGTAGAAGTGTCATTGCTGACCACATTTTCACTGCTGCCGAAGATACCCATGCGCAGGGTATGTATGTCATTCAGGCGATCACTTCCGTCTGCTTGTATTCCGGTGTTTGAGCTACTTTTAAAAACATCGGAAGCAACGCCGTTGAAAGCAAGATTCCCGGTGATGTCGGGCATGTAATGAAAGCTGGAGTAACGCGTAAACATTGAGATTTGATAGTCTAAGTTATCATTTAACGAACTCTGCAAAGCCGCCACTCCGAAGCGATTTGTTTCTATCTGCTGATCATTGAGTGTGGCGGAGTTGTACCCGGTCAAACCCATTTGTCCGAGTAAGCCGAGGCCGTTCGGATCGGGCGTTTGACCAGGATTGTTTGGAATCTGAAAGCGGCCATCGTAGCTGCCAAACATGAAATTCAATTTCGTCGTCGGGTTCAACAAGTAGGACAGGTACGCAAAGCCTTTATCCTGATTCGTTTGATCATGAATTGGATTGACGCTGGGGGTCGGATTTTCGATGCCAATACTATTGGTTAAAAATGAGCCGTCGACGAAATACGTAAGGTCTCCTTTGGTGTTGCCGTATTCAAAGCTGGGGTTATAGGTTTGGTTGCTGCCCAAGAAAAGATCAACGCTGCCCCCGGCTTCAAAATTATTTTTGGTCGTGATTTCAATCACACCGGCAGTGCGGTAGCCAA
>CAIWKC010000027.1 GCA_903913145.1 uncultured Gallionellaceae bacterium
AACATTTAGGCGAAATAGTAGTAGAATTAGTAGGCTCAGGGAAATGCTTAGTAATTTTAAAATCTGTAAAATAAATCGTTCTTTCTTTTAATTTACCATTTGCATCATAAAAAAAATTAACTATATCCATTACCGTTTTATTATTACTATGCAGCTTAACCTCCTTTATCTTAACATTTTTTCTATCAAAATATTCTTTTGTAAAAGATTCAACACTGGAAACTTCCTGATCGTTTCAACGATTATATGGGAACTGATATCTCCAGACCTAAACCCGATAAATTGCATGATGTCGTACTAAAATCCCTGTCAACGGCAAATTATCTGGTTAAGACTTCCGGTATAGGTGCGAATGCAACTAACGATACAGAAGATCAACAAGTTGCCTTGCATATTTTTGGATTAAGCAAGGAGATAAGCGCTCATCTTACAAATGAAATGTTTATTAACGGCCTGATGGAAAACGATACCTATCAACTTTGCGCAAGTATTTAATATGCTGCCACGTAGCGAAAATAGCCAACCTGATACTTTATTGGTAACCTCGCTTGAACACAGTATATGGATTGGATTGCATTCCAATCTGGAAGCTTCACTCAGCAGATTAACGCTCGCGCGCTTTGCAGAACCAACAATGCTGATACTTCATGACTTAATTGATTGTGCGGTAAAAGCAATGCATAGAACTGTTTTTTTAAAAATAATGATGGAAGACTTCGGGATTCCTGCCGGAATCGAAGAGGCAAATTTGGAGGGCCTTTATACGGCCGAAGTTGTTGAACACGGCTCGCAAAACATTACAAATTACTGTGCAAAATTAAGATGGCATGTGGAAGTTAGTTTTCCGGTTGCAAACGATGCAATCGTCGCCATCCATTGTCCGGTTAAATGGGACATATCGAAAATAAAAACAACCAAACTGATTGGGGCTATTGGTTACAAGCTACATGAAGTGACTTTTGAAAACGAGACTGAAGGATCGACTGTCACACTTTCGAGGCAGACTAACCAAATATCATCAGTACATCTGGGTAGCTTGCTCGATGATGCAGCGAGCTTACGCACTATTCAAAATATTAATCAAAAGTTGGGTTATGGAATTATTCAGTTTTCAAGTTCGGGAGAATTAATAGCCGCTTCCAAAGCAATGTTATCAAGTGTGCAATTGACTGACAATCCAGAGTCAATCACGAATCTTTGCGCGGCAATTCCCTTTAATTTCTATAACGATATTATTTGGGGTTTGGCACTTACCGGTAATGACGGCGCATTTGAAAACTATCGGGTACGCATGCATATTCCGGGTGAAGAAAAACTGTCAATTCTGTTTAATGTAAGCGGCTACCGAGATGAACAGTCTATTATTCACTCGCTTTGGCAGATTGTCTCACTTGCAGACAGGGGCGCAAGCCTGACTGAAGGCTCGATTATTAGCGAGGTGCGCGTGAATAAAATTACGCGTAATTATGTCCCCCAGTTAGTTGAGCAAAAGGCCCGTGAGGCAGTCAGACTGGGAGAAGACAAGCTCACCAACGAGGAATGCATGGTCGCTGTCTTGTTCTGCGATATTGTCGGGTTTACCTCTTATGTAGAAAGTAACGCGAGCAGCGAATCCATTATTAATACGCTCAACACGATTCTACGCAGAGTATCCAGTTCAATTAAACTGCATAAAGGTTCAATTGATAAATTTATGGGCGACAGTGTAATGGCCATTTTCAGGGATCCTGCTGATGCAATATTCGCCGCACTGGATATGCAAAGTCACTCTGCAGATATAAACGGATTGAGATCACGTGCCGGTCAGGATACTTTGCAATTACGAATCGGAATCCACTGGGGCGAAGTTGTAATCGGCAATGTTGGCACCGCAGAACGACTTGATTGGACTGCTATTGGAGATGTCGTTAATACGGCTTCGAGAATTGAAAAGAATTGCAATCCGGGATCAATATTAATTAGCCAGTCAATGCGGGACACCGTTATTGCCTCGAATCATTCTGATATCGGTTTTGGTGAGGTTTTCCCGCTTAAAGTGAAGGGTAAACGCGATGCTCTATTCGTATGCCACCTACAAATGTAATATTTGCGAACAAGGTAAGAATTTTAATCATGGATCGCATTTTGGACTTAACTCACCTCCTGGTTACCATCGGGTAATTTATCAATGAAATACTTCATCTCCTCTTTCATATCTTCAAAATGAGGGTTAAACATCAGCCGGCGTAACGTTTTATTTCTGAGATTTTTTTCGGTAATTTCACCCTGCATTGCTGTCGCAGCCTGTTCCTGACAAATCTTAAATTTAGCCAACTGATCAGGTAAATAATGAAGGCAATTGCAATACCCTGCCGATTCACCGTAATACTCATCATACGAAGGCAAAACAATAGCGGTATGTGCGGAACTGATAATATTTTGTTCTGAAAAAACACTATTCACACATTTGATATTATTTTGCTTTACCACAGCCGGTATTTTGTCCGGATCAGAGTAGTAATACACCAATTTGTTAGCCGGATGTATTGCGTGAGACATCAATTCGACCGTGGCAGAAGTATCAACAGTCGCGTCATCCTGACTCGCTACTGCAAATATTGGAATTTGAACTTTACGTTTAATCAATCGGGTCTTTATCACGCGTGTCAGCGCATGCATTTGTGCTGCTGCATTTTTGGGAAAAGATTCATATTTATAAAAATCTTTATCAGAATTGATACTTAACCACTTGGCAGAAGGTAAAAACCAGCTGTATGCCTTATGCACATTGGCAAAAACAGCTTTTGCCGAAATTTTTAAAGCAGGCGCAAACAAGAACAATCCGCGGATGCGTGTATCGACCAGACTTTGATAAACACTGAGCGCACCACCCGCGGAATATCCTCCCAAATACACGTCGTCTACTTCCTCAGCCAATCGGTTCACACCAAATTCAACTGCCTTGCGCCACTCTTGCCAATGCACATGAAGCAAATCACCAGGTTGCGTGCCATGCCCCGGTAGCAGAACGCCCATCACGCGAAATCCATTTTCTTGAAAGAATTTGGCCAGGTGGCGCATAAAATAAGGCGAATCACTCAAGCCATGCGTTAATACAATGCCACGACGATATGGTTTATCTTTACCAGTCAGATATTTGTCGGCAGGCCTGAGTTCAAATGGAGCATTCCCCTCGACTATTATTTCCAAATTTTTAAGTTGATCGCCAGAACGAGCGCGTGCGATCAATTCACGGGCATGTGCTATATATTCAGAAAAAGTATCGGGTGAATCAATGAAACGGGAATTCAAACCGGAAGGGTGATGCCGATACTCCAAAGGCTGGGAAACAATCATTCCCGTATCACCCTTAGATGTAGACATTGCTAGCCAACCAAGTTGGATAATGTCAGCAACAACAACAATATCATCCAAAAAACCAAAGCTCGCCAGACAAGTCCAATCGTACTTTGCATGAAATCAACATCGGCTACTTCATCTATACCGATTTCTGGTCGAAACACCGGCGTAGAATCCTGAACAACCGTCATGCCAAGCCGAACGCCTAAAGCACCGGCACCGCTTGCCAGCAGAATGCCTTCTTCAGGATCGGGCCAACTGGCTGCCTGAGTGCGCCAGCAATATACTGTATCTTCGAAATCGCCCACGATCGCAAAAGTCATGGCACTCAATCGAATCGGCAGCCATTCCATTATTCGGTAAGCTTGCCGGGCAAAGTCACCAAAATTACCCGACTCTTCGATACTCAACTCACCCCAGCGTGAGTTCAAAAATAAGCCAAGCCGATACAAGATAGCGCCCACCGGGCCCAAGCCTATCACCATAAACAGTACGAACCACGTAATCACGCCAAAAACATTGCGGTGCGATGACAGCAAGGCTTGTTCAATGGTCACACGCGCTACTTCTTCCTCATTCATTTCATAGCACGATTTACCACACCATTGTGAAAGCAATGCCTGTGCACCATTTAAATCACGCTTGCGCAACGCTTTGTGTATATCGGTAAAGTAATGGCTGGAACGGCGAAAACCCATTGTGAAGTACAACACCAGAACGCTTCCCAGCCAAGCCAATGACGGCTGAATGCTCATTAGCATCCAGTAAATCGAAGATACCAGCAGCAAGGGCAGCAACATTGCGGCCAACCATGCGATTTTGCCGTGTTTACGCTCGCCAGCATTCAAATAATGTTCGAAAAAATCCACATAACTATCCATCCAGGTGAACAGATATTTACGCGTAGATAGGGGATGTACTTGTTCGAGTAGTAAGGCAGCAATCAGGGAAAGCAGGCTCAGGGCAATATTGTGTGATAAAGCTAAAACTGGCTCACACAATACCACAAGGAGGATAGAACGTGAATCGGTGCGTCCTGCACAACG
>CAIWKC010000028.1 GCA_903913145.1 uncultured Gallionellaceae bacterium
GCAATTTTATTAATACGAGGGTTGTCAGAGGCCCCGATGAGAATGCTAGGTGTTATGGATTTAGATTTTTTTGTTCATGCGCTTACTTTTTTTACAATAGCTAGTCTTACGATAAGTTCTAAGCAAAGGCAGCAATTTGTATGAGGAGTAGTGAATGTTAAGGACGATTACATTTTTAGCGGTTATGCTTGTCTCTGTTTTCGGCACTTGCTTTGCCGGGAATGGCATTGATCCATTTTTCAAGGCGACCTCAAACCCTCAAAATGAAATCACGCCTCTTTATTTTGGCATACATTTTGGTTCAGCAATATTACCCGGTCGGACAACTTTGAGATCCCCTTGGCCCCCCCTGAATTTTGGAACGGTAAGGCTGTGGGATACGTACACTCGATGGGCGGATGTGACACCACGACCAGGTGAGTGGAATTTTACCCGCATTGACGATTACGTAGCGTTGGCGCAATCACATCATGCCGATGTACTTTATGTCCTTGGATCGACACCAGGCTGGGCATCTGCACGACCTGAAGAAAGCTGCCCTTACGGCAAAGGCTGTGCGGCCGATCCTGTGCGCATGGCCCATTGGGAAGAGTATGTGAGGCGAGTGGCGCAGCGCTATAAAGGTAAAATTTCTGCGTATGAATTATGGAATGAACCTTTTTTTTCTGACTTAAAAAATCAAAAAGGAGGGTCAGATTTCTATTATGGACCAGTTTCCAAAATGGTTGAGATGGCCAAGCTTGCACGCAAGATACTGGATGAGTTTGATCCCACGGCTGCTTTAGCAACTCCAGGATTTACGGGGCCGTCCAATCAGCTGGAGCTTTTTTTAAGTAGTGGCGGCAAGGAATACATTCAAGCAATCGCTTTCCATTTTTATTCAGCTGATGACCTTCAGTTCATCAATCAAGTGTTGGAAGTACGCGCAATAATGAAGCGCCAAGGAGTAGAACACTTGCCGCTTTGGAATACCGAAACAGGCTTGGAAGTTTATCCAACGGATCAACCTTTACCATCAGGTACACAGTCATGGACTTATGAAGAGGCTGCATCCAGAATGGCGCAGTTCTTAGTTCTTGGTGCCGCGGCAGGGCTAGAGCGTTTTTACTATTATGGATGGGAAAATTTGCGCAGTGGCATGATCACAGAAAGCGGTCAGCACCTCCCTAATTATGAGGCCATGGAGAAAATCCAAAATTGGCTTTTGAGTTCGCGGCTAACTGGCTGCGTGACCTTTGATCATGGTGCGGTGCGCTGCGACGGTGAACACGATGGGCAGCGTTTCGTTGTGGCATGGGCAGATAAACCGGGTGAAAAAACGTTGGAGTTGCCAAAGGGATGGCGAGTTACAAAAGCCGAACCGCTGCTGGGGTCTGAGTTGATTACTACAAAAATAGATAGCAAAAGCACGGTTACTCTGCATCTTGTAAAGGCCCCAGTTCATTTGGTGTTGGAGCCTGTCATAAGCCCGTTATAAATCTACTGTAAAGTCTGGTATTGCAGTTCGCTTTCTTAAGACTAATTCGCAATCGCAATCAGGATGGGATTAATATTTTTCAATTATGTAGGGTGGGCACGCTTTTGTGCCCACGTGGTATTGAATTAA
>CAIWKC010000029.1 GCA_903913145.1 uncultured Gallionellaceae bacterium
CATCCGACAAGTCATACTCAACTTCAACATAATGATCAACAAAGGTATGGTTTTGTTCCGGATCGAGCACTTCCAGTAATGCAGACGAAGGATCTCCCCGGAAATCCATGCCCATCTTATCGACTTCATCCAAAAGAAACAGTGGATTTTTCACGCCCACTTTGGCCATGTTCTGTAAAATCTTGCCAGGCATTGACCCAATATAAGTACGGCGATGTCCGCGGATTTCGGATTCATCGCGCACGCCGCCAAGCGACATGCGCACAAATTTTCTATTGGTTGCACGCGCGATGGACTGCCCAAGCGAAGTCTTACCTACACCAGGGGGGCCTACCAGACACAAAATCGGGGCTTTCATCTTGTCTACCCGCTGCTGTACAGCAAGATATTCCACGATGCGTTCTTTCACTTTTTCCAGGCCATAATGATCTGATTCCAGCACATTCTCGGCATGTTGCAAGTCTGTGTCGATCTTGGTCTTCTTCTTCCAAGGCAGGCCAACCAGCACATCAATATAATTACGCACTACGGTAGCTTCGGCAGACATCGGCGACATCAAGCGTAATTTTTTCAGTTCGGCTTCCGCCTTGACACGCGCATCTTTGGGCATGTGCGCAGCCTTGATTTTCTTCTCTACTTCTTCGATGTCGGCACCATCTTCACCTTCACCCAATTCCTTTTGAATCGCTTTAACCTGTTCGTTCAGGTAATACTCGCGCTGGCTCTTTTCCATTTGGCGCTTGACGCGTCCGCGAATGCGCTTTTCAACTTGCATGATATCCAGCTCGGCTTCAAGCAAGCCCAACAGATGCTCCAGGCGTTTGCGCACATCAAATATCTCAAGCACTTCTTGCTTCTGTTCCAGCTTAAGCGGCAAATGAGCAGCAATCGTATCGGCAAGACGACCCGCGTCATCAATTCCAGCCAGGGAAGTTAGTATTTCCGGAGGAATTTTTTTGTTGAGCTTCACATACTGGTCAAATTGATTAATCAGTGCCCTGCGCATTGCCTCGGCTTCGTGACCCAGTTCTTCATCAATCGGCACTGGCTGAATTTCTGCGTCGAAATGGGATTTTTCGTCGATGACGTGCAAGACCTTGGCACGTTGGGTACCTTCAACTAGTACCTTGACTGTGCCATCTGGTAATTTCAACATTTGCAAGATATTCGCAATGCTGCCAATGCGATACATGTCTTCGGTCGCCGGCTCGTCTTTGGCAGCAGATTTTTGCGCTACCAATACAATGCTCTTACCTGCCTCCATCGCAGCTTCGAGTGCCTTGATCGACTTGGTACGCCCCACAAACAAGGGAATAACCATGTGAGGGAATACGACTACATCACGCAGGGGCAGCAAGGGCAGCAAGGTGTTTTCAGTGTTTATGAGGGCAGATTCTGACATGATTGAGATATTCTTTAAGGTGATGATGCGACTCAGATTGGGAACCGTGCGGAGTAATTCAAGTCCCCGCACAGAAAATCAGCATGATTAATCAGTCAAACTAGGCAGCTTTTGGTGTATCAACGTACATGACGATGGGTTTGATCTCACCGGCGCTGTTTTCATCCAATACGACTTTGCTAACATTTTGAATCGATGGTAAATCAAACATTGTATCCAGCAGAGCATTTTCAAGAATTGAACGCAGTCCGCGTGCGCCAGTCTTGCGCGTCAAGGCCTTTTTGGCAATGACATTCATCACGCCCGGACGAAACTCCAACTCAACACCTTCCATTAAAAACAGCTTCTGATACTGTTTAACCAATGAGTTTTTGGGCTCTGTCAAAATTTGCACCAAGGCTGCTTCGTCCAAACCTTCCAACGTAGCAACAACCGGCAAACGACCGACAAATTCAGGTATCAAACCAAATTTGATCAAGTCTTCCGGCTCAACTTCGCGCAGTACTACACCAATATCTTTATTATCATCCCGTTTCGCCAAATTGGCCGAAAAACCAATACTGGCTTTTTCAGAGCGATTACGTATTACCTTTTCAAGACCATCAAAAGCACCACCGCAAATGAATAGTATATTGGTAGTGTCAACTTGCAAAAACTCGGTATTAGGATGCTTGCGCCCACCCTGTGGAGGAATTGAAGCTTTGGTTCCTTCAATGAGTTTGAGCAACGCCTGCTGAACGCCTTCGCCTGAAACATCGCGAGTAATGGAAGGATTGTCAGACTTACGCGAGATTTTGTCGATTTCGTCAATATAGACAATACCGCGTTGCGCCCGCTCCACGTCGTAGTCACACGCCTGTAATAATTTTTGAATGATGTTCTCGACGTCTTCACCGACATAACCTGCTTCGGTCAAGGTAGTCGCATCTGCCATCACAAACGGCACATTTAGCAAACGTGCCAGTGTTTGCGCCAATAATGTTTTGCCTGAACCGGTTGGCCCAACCAGCAAGATATTGCTCTTTGACAACTCCACGCCGTCTTTATCTGTACTGCGTAGGCGTTTGTAGTGATTGTACACAGCGACCGACAATATCTTTTTGGCTTGTTTCTGGCCGATCACATAATCGTCGAGTTTGGCACAAATATCGTGTGGAACGGGAAGGTCGTTTTTTTCCAACTTTTGAGAGTCAGTACTGCTTTGAACTTCCTCGCGGATGATGTCATTGCATAAGGCAATGCATTCATCACAGACAAACACCGAGGGTCCGGCTATAAGTTTACGAACCTCGTGCTGGCTTTTTCCACAAAACGAGCAGTACAACAATTTATCACCCTTAGTTTTATCCAATGGCATTTAAATCCCCATGTATTGTATTTATCGGCAGCACACAGCTATACTTAAGTACGCTTACTTAAAATTTGATCAAGCAACCCGTAGTCGAGCGCATCCTTTGCGGTCAGGAAATTATCACGTTCACTATCCTTTGCAATTTCTTCTTCAGTACGCCCTGTATGCAGTGCCATCAAAGCGTAGAGTCTGGCGCGCAAACTCAAAATATATTTCGCATGAATCTCAATGTCAGTCGCCTGGCCTTGAAACCCGCCCAACGGTTGGTGGATCATGATTGTGGAATTGGGGAGTGCAAAGCGTTTGCCTTTCGCACCGGCCTGCAACAGAAATGCCCCCATTGAAGCAGCCATACCAATACACAGTGTCGAAACATCGGGCTTGATAAACTGCATCGTGTCGTAAATAGCCATCCCTGCAGAAATTGATCCACCTGGCGAATTAATGTACAAATGAATATCTTTATCGGGATTTTCAGATTCAAGAAATAGTAACTGCGCAACAACCAGATTGGCCATATGGTCATCAATTGGACCGACCAAAAATATTACCCGCTCCTTGAGTAAGCGCGAATAAATATCATACGCACGTTCACCGCGACCGCTGGTCTCGATAACCATTGGTACCATTCCAAGGTTGTGCGGCTCCGTCATTTGAAAATTAGCGCTGCGCGACATCATTAGTTGTTCTCCATCAATTCATTCAATGCAACAGCCTTTTCAGTCACCTTTGCTCCGGCCTGCACCCAAGCTACTACATTGTCCTCTAGTACCAGATTTTCAACCTCTCTCATGCGGTTTGTATCTCCGGCATACCAGCTCACCACCTCTTCCGGGTGCTCGTAACTCTGCGCATAGTCTTGTATCAGCGCCTTGATCTGTTCCGGCTTGGCTTGCAAATTATGTTTTTTAACAAGCTCAGACAGAATCAAACCCAACTTGACCCGTTTGGCAGCTCGTTCCTGAAACACATCTACCGGAAGTTGCATACCCTTGGGTATCTTCATGCCGCGACCTTCCAAATCCTGCAGCGTTTGCTGCATGAGGTTGTTGGCTTCGGCTTCCAGCAAAACTTTAGGTATTTCCAGTTGTCCCACTTTCAGCAAGACATCCATTGCATTGTCTTTATTGCGGACTTTTACCCGGCGTTGCGCTTCGCGATTTAGGTTGTCACGAATTTCGGCTCTAAGTTTGGACACATCACCATCCTCAACGCCCAGGGATTTAGCGAATTCCGCATCCACCTCGGGTAGGCGTGGCACTTCAACATTATGCAAAGCAATGGTAAATGTCACTTGTTTGCCAGCGACTTCTTTACCGTGATAATCAGCCGGGAAAGTCATGTCGAAAGACTTGGTTTCCCCCGCCTTCATGCCAATGATCCCTTTTTCAAAATCGGGTAACATACGACCCGCTCCCAACACCAGAGCAATATCCTTGCCTTCACCGCCTTCAAAAGCAACGCCGTCCAACTTGCCACTAAAATCAATCCGCACTTGATCTTCGTTTTGCGCGGCACGGTCGGCCTTCTCAAAGACAGCTCGTTGCTTGCGCAAAGTCGATACCGTATTGTCTACATCTGCTTCGGTCAGAAGGAATGTAACGCGCTCAACTGACTCGCCTGCCACGTCCTTAACCACCACTTCCGGATACACTTCAAACGTCGCGCTATATTCAATCTGCGGCGCATTGATATCTTGAGTCTTGATTTCAAATTGCGGGTAACCCGCAACTTGCAATTTGTTGGCTTGAGCGGCCTCAGCAAAACTGCGTTGCAAGCTTTCACCCAAAACTTCTTGATGAACTTGAGGTCCGTATTGTTGCTCTATAATTTTGAAAGGGACTTTTCCCGGACGAAAACCGTGCACTTTGGCCGTACGCCCCAATCGTTTCAAGCGAGACTCAATTTCTCCACGCAATTGTGGTTGCGGGATGGACACGTTTAAACGGCGCTGCAAGCCACCCAATGTTTCTACACTCGACATACTATAAATTTCCTTGATATAGTTTTGAAAAATAAAGCGCTAAGGACGCCTAAACCAATCCCTGCTCATTCGGACAATAAGAATAATACCTTAAACAAGCCTATAGCACACCTATAAACCAACTTTGTCGCCAAGTTGACGCACCGCACCCAGGTCTAAAAAATTACATTAGTGCGAGCTTTATTCCTACATAAGTGCCACTATCAAGCGTAGTATTTTGTCTGGTTGCCGTCATTCGAAAATCAGCTTCGCGGTATTCTACATATATTTTGGCACCGGAGTTCAGATCATAATCCAAATGCATTCCCCATTGATAGGCTCTATCAGCATCACTAAATGTTGTCGCTCCAGGGCCAAAGTAATCGTAAAACGCGACTGAAAACCTTCTTGCAGCCGGAAAGACATAACCCAGTTCCCCTCCTATCATTATGGATTCAGTAATTTGAGTTGTTCCGGGCGGATAATTATGAATGATGCCAACGAGTGCCTTGGCACCCAAGGCGAGCCATCCGCCCGCATCCTCTCCCTGCTCACCTTTCACCTCTAATCCGGCTTCCAAAATATAGTTATTTACCTTGTCGGCGAGAAATCCCCCGTGGAAATTAGCATTTCCCTGAATTGGAAGTGTCGAACCAACAGGCGTAAAAATTTTAAGTGCGCCTGCGTCATTGTTAAAACTGAAATCGAATGAATTTCCAAATGACAAAGTGTGAAAGAAGAGCAAAACGACAGCAATTACAACTCGGAACATCATAGCTCCAAACAACTTCGATAGATTTTACAGCTTACAGGCAAAACAATAACCAATCCCGATAAGAGAAAACAGATTGGAGACGATTTATCACAGAAAGAAGCTATGGGATATTTATCGG
>CAIWKC010000030.1 GCA_903913145.1 uncultured Gallionellaceae bacterium
GAGGTCGAATGCTTCGATTTTTTTGCCCAGATAATCCGGCGTGCGACCTATCATCAGACCAGCAAGAAATACAGCAATCACGGCATATACCAACATCCCGTATAAACCGGAACCGACCCCGCCGAAGATAACTTCACCCAGTTGGATTTGCGCCAGCGGAACCAGTCCACCCAATGGAGTAAAGGAATCGTGCATTGCATTTACAGCGCCGCAGGAAGCAGCGGTAGTGATAGTGGCAAACAGCGCGGAATTGACGATACCGAAGCGTGTTTCCTTGCCCTCCATATTGCCGCCGGGTTGCGTGGCAGAAAGGTTTTGATCTACCCCTAATGACGCAAAAGCGGGGTTTCCTTGTTGCTCGGCGTAGTAAGCCACAGCCAAGAAGCCGACAAACAATATTGTCATAGAGGCAAGAATTGCCCATCCTTGACGCGTATCACCTACCATACTGCCGAAGGTGTAGCAAAGCCCGGCAGGAATAATGAAAATCGCAAGCATCTCCAGAAAATTTGCGAATGGTGTGGGGTTCTCAAACGGGTGGGCCGAGTTGGCATTAAAGAAGCCACCGCCGTTTGTGCCAAGTTGCTTGATCGCTTCCTGCGAAGCGACCGGTCCCATCGCGATGGTCTGTTCTTTGGTGGTTATCTTCTCGGTGACCGGATTGCCAGCCGCGTCTTTCACCGGATTACCGGCTGCATCCATCTTGGGATTATCGTAGGTAATCATTTCCATTGTTGGCACAGTCTGATAGGCAGAAAAATTCTGCACTACACCTTGACCAACCAACGCCAACGCCAACAAGGTAGACATCGGCAACAAGATGTATAAAGTACTACGCGTCATATCCACCCAGAAGTTACCGATAGTATCTGCTGTATGGCGAGCGAAACCGCGTATTAGCGCAATGACAACTGCCATACCGGTAGCAGCAGAGAAGAAGTTCTGTACCGTCAGCCCGCCCATTTGAGTCAAGTAGCTCATGGTGCTTTCGCCCGCGTAGCCTTGCCAGTTGGTGTTGGTGACGAAACTCAGCGAAGTATTGAAGGATGAATCAGGTGAGACTGCGCCAAAACCTTGTGGATTCAACGGCAACATACCTTGCAGACGCTGAAAGGCATAGACAGCCAGCACGCCCAACAAACTGAACCAAAGCACGCCCATCGAATATTGCATCCAACGCATCTCCTGCTTGCTGTCCACACCACACAGACGATAGAACATATTCTCGGCAGGCACCATCCAGCGCACGAAGGATGGGAATTTACCTTCGTACACTCGCACCATGTAATAGCCCATCGGTTTGGCTAGTGCCAATAACACGCCCAAGTAAAGGACGATTTGAAACAGACCGTTCATCATGAGAATAACTCCGGTTTAAGTAAAGCGACAACGAGATAAATAATCAGGAACGCCGCTGCGATGGCGCCGACGATGTAGAAGGTCATGACGACCTCCCCAATTTTTCAATACCTCGAACTAGCAGCACGCTCAAGCCGAAGAAAACAGCGATCACCAACAGATATATCCAATCCATAATTCACTCACCGAATAAGAAGACACGGAATGAATAGTAGGAACTTAAGAATTAAAACGGTGTATAGATGTGCTACTTGGGTATAAAGAAGTTATAAAGATTGCGTATAACAAATTCGCAAATTTGTTTAAGAATACGTCACAGATCAACTGGGGTACTTGTGAAATAGTCTTCCATAATGCGGCAACTAACGAAGGACAGTAGATGAAATAGGAGGCTAGTTTTGAAGTGGTGATTATATTGTTTAACTGAAGGTCAGCATCAATTTTCTCAAACGTTCAAAACTAACGCAAAGCACCCATTGCACGTTACAAATTGGTTGCCCGAAGAGGGTGTCCTGAATTTTGTGTAAACGGAATTCATTGCTACTAACGCATCCGGTTGTCGAACTGAATTGTAAACTGGTTTAGCGCAGCCTTCCAATCGCGTATCGGCATCGTCCATTTCTTGCTGATGTTGTTGAGTGC
>CAIWKC010000031.1 GCA_903913145.1 uncultured Gallionellaceae bacterium
ACGTTAGAATCATCACCTCAGCAGCATGAATCAGGTTATGTTAAAGTTCATTCAGGATCATCATTACTATCAACTTCAGGTTCAATTCAAATCGAAACTGGAGATGCAAGCCAAAGCAACGCTGGAAATATCGCATGGGATTCGGAGCTTCTCGCTCTGAAGCACGTCAAGTGGTAAGGCACAATTCAATTTTGGTGAATGGCAAACGCGTCAACATTCCTTCCTATCAAGTGCGTCCGGGAGATGTGGTTGAAGTTGCCGAAAAATCCAAAGCTCAATTGCGTGTAAAGGCAGCTTTGCAGGCTGCTGAGCAACGCGGCTTTCCCGAGTGGATCGAGGTGGATGTTAAGGCTTTTAAGGGCACGTATAAAGCTTTGCCACAACGTTCTGAATTACCAGCGACGATTAACGAGCATCTCGTAGTCGAGTTGTATTCTAAGTAATCCACTCGGAGTAAGAATATGTCTTATAACAATTTGCTGAAGCCACGTATTATTGATGTACATAGAACATCCCCTACTCAAGCACGAGTAGTGATGGAACCATTTGAGCGTGGCTATGGCCACACTTTGGGGAATGCATTGCGTCGCATACTGTTGTCATCCATGCCCGGCTCTGCCGTGACTGAAGTTAAGATCGCCGGTGTGTTGCATGAGTACTCATCTATTGATGGCGTGCAAGAAGATGTTGTCGAGATTTTGCTGAACCTTAAAGGTTTGGTACTCAAATTGCACAATGCCCGTGAAACAACATTGCATCTGAAGAAAACAGGTGCTGGTGTCGTGACGGCAGCCGACATCGAAACTAATGCGGATACCGAAGTCGTTAACCCTAATCATGTAATCGCTCACCTCACTGCTGGCGGCAAACTTGAAATTGAGATCAAGGTTGAACAAGGACGTGGTTATGTTTCTGCGATTTCCCGTCAGCAACCAGGCGAGACACGTGCTGTTGGTCACATAGCACTGGACGCATCTTTCAGCCCGATCTCCCGCGTAAGCTACTCAGTTGAGAGCGCACGTGTTGAACAGCGTACTGACTTAGACAAACTGATCATGGACATCGAAACCAATAGTGCAATCGATCCGGAAGAGTCTATCCGCTATGCAGCACGCATTTTGGTAGATCAGTTCTCTGTATTTGCAGCGCTGGAAGGTACCCCAGCACCGGTTGAGAAGCCTCAGGCTCCTAAGGTTGATCCGATGTTGTTGCGTCCAGTTGATGATTTGGAATTGACTCCACGTTCATCCAACTGCCTCAAAGCTCAAAGTATTCACTACATTGGCGATCTGATTCAGCACAACGAAGCTGATTTGTTGCGCACACCAAATCTGGGCCGCAAGTCGCTGAATGAAATCAAGCAAGTGTTGGCAGAACATGGTTTGTCACTTGGTATGAAATTGGAAAACTGGCCTTCCACTGTTGAGAAGTAAGTCAGCTAAAGTTAAGAGCAGTACGAAAGGAAAATCATGCGTCACGGTCTAGGCCTCAGAAAACTCAATCGCACCAGTAGCCATCGTTTGGCGATGTTGCGCAATATGACGGTATCTTTGTTGCGTCATGAAGTCATCAAGACAACTTTGCCTAAGGCTAAGGAATTACGCCGTGTTGCAGAACCGATTCTGACTTTGGGTAAGAATCCAAGTCTGGCTAATCGCCGTTTGGCATTTGCACGTTTGCGTGATCGTGACATCGTTACCAAATTGTTTGACGAACTCGGTCCTCGTTACGCTGCTCGTAATGGCGGTTACTCTCGTATTCTTAAGTTTGGCTTCCGCAAGGGTGACAATGCTCCTATGGCATTGGTTGAATTACTGGATCGTCCGGCTGACGCACAACCAGTGGATGCAGGTGAATAACTAAAGTCTCACAAGTTGAATATACAAGGCCGGATTAATTCCGGCTTTGTAATTTGTGCAGGTTGTATTAGGAGAACCAGCGTAAAAAGGCAGCTGCTGAAAATGCCGTGATTGATAGAATTGTAGAAGTAATCCATGCCTTGTTTTTGTCTAAGTCTGTCCAGCGATGATTTTGAAAAAGATATGTCGTGAGCAATAATATGCCAAGTGTTGCGCAACACATTTTAATGCCCAGTGCATCCATAGCCAGACCAGACATGTCAGGGAACTGGCTGTAATAGTGGTAGGTAACCATGCCAAAAGTCGCCCCACTCGCGGCTTGTGTTACCCAACCAATCAGAGCCAAATGCGCCAGTTTTCGACGAAAATCATCTTCACGAACCAGAGTCGCTACAATTGAACCCCCTACGGTTGCAAGAGCGCCAAAATTGTGTATGACCTGGATTACGCTATAGCTGAGATTTTGAACCGAACTCATTGTGAGGTGATATCAACACAAGTTTCCACGCCAGTCGGGGCATGAGAGTTCGTATTCACAGTCAAACAAACGTGGTGTTTCCCAACAGATAACGCATCCAGATCGGTACTTCCTTTTGCAGCTCGAAGAACATCCACGCGCTTGCCGTCAAGGTACAGATGCAAGTGATCGCCAGTTGTGCCGAGTATTGCAACATAGGCTAGAGGAACCTTGTCCTTAGCGCTCACTACCGCGCCGTTCAACGGACTGCTGATAACAATAGAGCCATCTGCTGCAAAAGCCGATCCACA
Organism: uncultured Gallionellaceae bacterium; assembly: GCA_903913145.1. Taxonomy (GTDB): domain Bacteria; phylum Pseudomonadota; class Gammaproteobacteria; order Burkholderiales; family Gallionellaceae; genus PALSA-1006. The sequence continues at coordinate 2,628 of CAIWKC010000031.1, forward strand.
CAACAAAGAAAAAAGGATAGGTGAAAGTAACTTGATGATCATGATCGTTCTCCTTAAAAGAATATGAAGTAAAGTACTATTATGTAACCTTAATCGATAAAATCTGTCAAGTATTCTTGTGTTCGTGCTTTGAGCGAAAATTAGTTTCAACTAATAATGCAATTAACGGTATTTCCGACTTATTTTGAAATGAGTTTTTTCAGGTAAGGACCCGTAACGCTATTTTTACTTGCAACAATATCCTTTGGAGAACCTTGCGCCACGATGCGACCGCCACCATCACCACCTTCTGGGCCTAAATCGATAACCCAATCGGCAGTTTTGATCACATCCAAATTATGTTCTATGACGACAACGGTATTACCCTGGTCTCTTAAAGTGTGAATTACCTTAAGCAAGAGTGCGATATCATGAAAGTGCAGACCCGTCGTTGGTTCATCCAGAATGTAGAGTGTGCGACCCGTATCGCGTTTGGAAAGCTCTAAAGATAATTTGACGCGCTGTGCTTCACCGCCGGAAAGTGTTGTTGCACTTTGACCCAATGTAATGTAACCCAAACCAACATCAAGCAACGTTTTCAATTTACGGGCAATAATCGGCACCGGTTTGAAAAACTCATGTGCATGTTCCACGGTCATGCTTAGAACCTGATGGATATTTTTTCCCTTGTACTGAACTTCAAGGGTTTCCCGGTTATAGCGATGCCCGTGGCAAACATCGCATGGCACGTAAACATCCGGCAGAAAGTGCATTTCAACCTTGATCACGCCATCGCCTTGGCAAGATTCGCAACGGCCGCCCTTCACGTTAAAGGAAAATCTCCCCGGTCCATAACCGCGTTCGCGCGAGGTGGGTACGCCAGAAAAAAGATCACGTATAGGTGTAAATAATCCGGTATATGTGGCGGGATTAGAGCGTGGTGTTCGTCCGATAGGTGATTGATCGACGCTGATCACTTTGTCGAAAAATTCCAACCCTTCTATTTCAACATAGGGCGCAGGCTCTGCATTGCTGCCATACAGATGCTTTGCCACCGCGTTATACAAAGTGTCGTTGATGAGTGTTGACTTACCCGAGCCAGAAACACCAGAGATGCAGGTGAGCAGACCGACAGGCAAATCAAGTGTTACATCTTTTAGATTATTACCACATGCGCCAATGATGCGAAGATGGCGGTCGAAATCCGGTTTGAGATACTTTATCGGGATATCAATACTGCGTCGCCCGGAAAGATAATCGCCGGTAAGAGATTGCGGGTTGGCACATACTTCCTTTGGAGTGCCTTGAGCAACAACGATACCGCCGTGCTCACCGGCACCCGGACCCATGTCGATCACATAATCGGCGGTGAGAATGGCATCTTCGTCATGTTCAACCACAATTACGCTGTTACCCATATCTCGCAAGCGCTTCAATGTATCCAGCAAACGGTCATTGTCACGTTGATGCAGTCCGATAGACGGTTCGTCCAGTACATACATGACACCGGTAAGGCCTGAGCCGATTTGCGAGGCAAGGCGAATGCGTTGAGCTTCGCCCCCGGACAGCGTTTCAGCAGAACGGTCCAGAGACAGATAGTCCAATCCCACATTGTTGAGAAAGGTCAGACGACTGGCAATTTCTTGAACAATCTTTTCCGCAATAGCCTGTTTGTTGCCAGGAAGCTTAACGTTCTGAAAAAAAGCTAATGCCTGCTTCAGCGGCAGGGCGCTAAGTTGAAAAATGGCTCGATCAGCCACGCGCACATGGCGTGCTTCTTCACGCAGACGAGTGCCTTTGCATTCCGGGCAAACACAGCCATTAAGATACTTCGATAGTTCTTCACGCACGGTAGGAGAGTCGGTTTCCTGATAGCGACGTTCCAGATTATTGACAATACCTTCAAAGGTATGTTCGCGCATCATCTTTTTGCCGCGCTCGTTCATATATTGAAAAGGGATTTCCTCGCGACCGCTACCGTAAAGCACAATTTTTTTAATTTTATCCGATAGGCTCTCGAATGGACGCTCAAGATCAAAATCGTAATGCTTTGCCAGACTGTCCAACATTTGATAATAAAACTGGTTTCTTCTATCCCAGCCTTTGATAGCACCGCTGCTCAAGGAGAGGTTCGGGAAAGCCACAATACGCTGCGGATCAAAAAAAGTAATGTTGCCCAGTCCGTCACATTTGGGACAAGCGCCCATAGGGCTGTTAAATGAAAACAGACGAGGTTCCAACTCTTGTAGTGAATAATTGCAAACAGGGCAGGCGAATTTGGCTGAGAATAAATGTGATTTACCGGATTCCATCTCAACCGCCAGCGCGCGACCGTCCGCATGACGCAACGCAGTTTCAAATGACTCAGCCAAACGCTGTTTAATATCAGCAGCTACTTTCAATCGATCCACCACGATATCGATCGTGTGTTTTTTATTTTTTTCCAACTTGGGCAAATTGTCCATTTCGAAAATTTTGCCATTTACACGCAAACGCACGAAGCCTTGCGCACGCAAATCATCAAACAGTTCGAGATGTTCACCTTTGCGTTCAGCTATGAGCGGTGAAAGTATCATCACCTTCGTACCCTCAGGCAGAGCCAGCACATGATCGACCATTTGACCTACGGACTGCGCCTGCAAAACCAGATCATGCTGTGGGCAATAGGGATCACCAGCGCGGGCATAAAGCAGACGTAAATAATCGTGAATTTCTGTTACGGTACCGACTGTAGAACGAGGGTTATGTGAAGTCGCCTTCTGTTCAATGGCGATAGCTGGCGAAAGTCCTTCAATCAGGTCAACATCGGGCTTTTCCATCAACTGCAAAAATTGGCGTGCGTAAGCTGAAAGGGATTCTACATAACGGCGTTGACCCTCGGCATATAAGGTGTCAAATGCGAGTGAGGACTTGCCTGATCCGGAGAGTCCGGTAATTACCACTAACTGATTGCGTGGTAAATCGAGGCTGATATTTTTCAGATTGTGGGTGCGGGCACCGCGAATTTTAATATATTCCATGTGAGGCAATAAGTTTGAAAACAACTGCACAATATACGCGAAAATTGAAGCATCCCCAAACCTTTACTCAATAGCTTTTTAAGCTGTCAATGGCCAGTAAATAAGTCAAAGAACTCCGAATCAAAAGCACCACTGTCAGGCACGAGTCTGACCTGTTAAGATACGCAACTTAAAATTTTCAGTTGAACGTGTTATGTCTGCAGCATCTTCAGTTATGTCTCCCCTTGAGCGTCGGGCCAGCATAGGATTGGCCGGAGTTTACGGTCTGCGAATGCTGGGTTTGTTCATTATTCTGCCGATCTTTGCCTTATATGCAGAAACACTGCCGGGCGGCAGTAGTCATTTTCTGATTGGCATAGCGCTCGGCGCGTATGGATTAACGCAAGCTATCCTGCAGATTCCTGCGGGTTGGTTGTCTGATCGGTACGGACGTAAGCCGGTGATCGTTGCTGGTCTGCTACTGTTTGCTGCGGGCAGCTTTATTGCAGCCTCAGCGGATGATATCTATTGGATCATTGCCGGTCGCGTGATTCAGGGTGCTGGCGCAATCAATGCCGCAGTAATGGCGCTGACTGCCGATCTCACACGCGAGGAACACCGCACCAAAGCAATGGCAATGATCGGCATTACGATCGGCATTACCTTTTCGATTTCGATGGTTTTATCGCCATTGCTGTACCACTACATCGGCATGTCCGGCATTTTTGAATTAATAGGTGCATTGGCCTTCGCTTGCATCGCGGTTGTCGTGTGGTTTATACCCAAGCCCGCAATTACACGCTTCCATTCTGATACCGAAGCCAACACCAACAAGCTAGCTGAGGTATTGCGCAATAAAGATTTATTGCGCATGGATTTCGGCGTGTTCACATTACATGCGATATTGATGTCGGTATTTATGCAGGTACCATTCATTTTGCGCGCTGATGGCCTGGATGCACCCCACCAATGGCGGGTTTATTTGCCGGTCATGCTCATCGCTTTTATTCTCATGGTGCCACCCATTATCATCGCAGAGAAAAAAGCAAAATTGAAGCAGATTTTCTTGATTGCAATCGCCTTGGCGGCGGTGGCACAAATATCGCTGCTGCTTTTACAGGGCAGCGTAATGGGTATTGCGGCATCACTGCTTCTCTTCTTTATTGCCTTTAATGTATTGGAAGCAACACAACCCTCCATCGTCAGCAAGATCGCACCGCTCGCGGCAAAAGGTACCGCGATGGGGGTATTCAGCAGTGTGCAATTTCTGGGTGCATTTTTTGGTTCAGCGATGGGCGGTCTGCTGATGCAGTTTTACGGCGGTAATTCAGTATTTATTTTTGCGGTATGTATGTTGCTATTATGGCTGTTTGTTGCGACTGGTATGCGACCGCCGCAACCGTTGCAAACCAAGATGTATCATTTGCAAGAACTCAATGAGGACGCGGCACGCAAAATTCAGCAGTCCCTGTCACAATTGCGCGGTGTGCGGGAAGTGCTGGTCGTGGCAAATGAACAGATTGCTTGTATCAAGGTGGAACAAAGTGGATATGATGAAGAAGGTGTTAAAAATTTAGTAGAGAAAATTTAGAATCTTTGATGGGAGAATAGCATGTCAGTGAATAAAGTGATTTTGATAGGTCATCTGGGTAAAGACCCTGAAGTGAGATATATGCCAAATGGTGAGGCTGTGGCCAATATTACATTGGCGACCTCCGAAAACTGGAAAGATAAAAGTGGTGAAAAACAGGAAAAAACCGAATGGCATAATGTCGTTTTCTATCGCCGTCTGGCAGAAGTTGTCGGGGAATATGTGAAGAAGGGATCCCAAATTTATGTCGAAGGAAAAATCACAACTGAAAAATGGCAAGACAAAGAAGGCAAGGACCGCTATACCACCAAAATCGTGGCCAACGAAATGAAAATGCTGGGCAGCAAGTCCGGCGGTGTAGGTAGCTTTGAAGTCGTAGAAAATCAAACAACATCAGCACCGGCGGCACGCAGTGCCCCAGCGGCCAAGCCGGCAACAGCGGCACCCGCAAGCAAGAGTAACTTTGATAACTTTGATGACGATATCCCGTTTTAGAATAT
>CAIWKC010000032.1 GCA_903913145.1 uncultured Gallionellaceae bacterium
AGCCAGCGCTGCCACGTTGGCGTGTCGCTGGGCGCGCCGGGAATGGCCAGCATCACCGCCGCTTCTGGGGAACCCTTCATGTAACTTCCTTTGGGCAATTGCGTATTTTGAAAATGATAAATTCAGCCGATTCAGTTTGTCCACATGGTAAAAGTTGACCAGAAACTTTTTCTGGTGTGCAAGACATTTCAGATTTACTGCGGAGTAGTCCCAGACAATATTGGAATCCAGTACTTTCTTATAGGCAGGGTTAATCCAGGAATTATTGATTTCAGGTAGCTGCTCGGTATTAAAAATAATGGTGTTGGGCGGGAATTTAAAATCGTCTGAAGGGCTGATGTGCGCCCCGAACACAATATTCAAGCCCTGCGGAATGAGCCGGTTTTTACTCAGGTTTGCCTGATAACCAAGCAAAATGCATTTTTCCACCACGTACTCGGCGGCTTCCAGCAAGGCCAGAGAATGGATATAACCCGGCGGTTGCATGATGCAGACATTCACGGGCAGATTTTCATTGGGGCGGGTTGGCATATTTCTCACAAATTCACTGATTAAAAATGCGTTCCATATTACGCACCGAATATGACATTTGTATTGGCTTGTGTCTTGCGACTTGCATAAAAAACGCTGCAAATTGATTTAGACCATCCCCACAAAGAAAAACCCCGGCATTGCGCCGGGGTGTTCTGTTATTGACTAAACTAACAGCTTATTGCAACTGTTGCAAAGGTGTGCATGTATTGCCACCGTTACCAACACGCATTACCGGATTAGCTGGATTGAATGTTGTTGGAGCTACGTAGCCGTTTTCAGACAAAGCTGCAACGCCTGGAACGACATGGCCTGCTGTTCCCAAAGTAACTGGGTTGCCGGCTGAAGCCACGAAAATCGTGTAAAAATCAAGTGCGGGTGAAACCAGTTTTGGAATCGATGTGGTTCCGGCAACAACGGCAGCAGGAGCACCGTTCGCAGCCAAACCAGCCAAAGCAGCGCCAGGACCGGCAACAGTTGGGTTAGCACGGATCTGGAACGAGTTTTCCACCATGATGTCAAACGCGCCCGTTATTGCACTTGCCAAAGTTGGCGCTACGCCGTTAATTGCCACTTGATTCACTGTATCTGTAGTAGCTGGAATTTTGTCAAAACCCAACAGACCGATACCAATTCCGCCTACTGGCAACACGACCGAGTTAGCCGCACCCAATGCCACCAAAGCACCGGAAGTGACGTCTATTGCTTGCTTGCCAACCGCATTTGCCATCGTGCCGGCTTGTACGTTATCCAGACAAGTGAGCACAGCGCCAGAAGAGCTGTTTTCAATCACGATATAGTTACCGGCTGTAGCGGCAGTGGTTGAGCCCAATGTAGCAGTAGTCAAAGAGTCATCTGCTGCTGCAGTTTGGCTGGAAGAGCATGGGAAACCGAAGATCGCTGCGTTGATCGCAGACTGTGTACCCGAACCTGGTTGACGACGGCAAACCACAACAGAGTCAACCAAAGTGCTTGGAACGGTACCCAGAACGGTCGCCCAGGACAAAGTAGTACCAGACATCAGGGATGAAATTTGAGCTTTACTGAGAGACAGTGCGCCTGGTACGGAATTGATGTTGCTGGTAGTTACGATACCCATTGGTTGTCCCAAGGCAGTTGTCCTGTTCAAATTCGCCAATTGAGTCGCGGTCAAAGCAGCGTTACCGGCAGCAGGTGTGCGTGAACCGATAGCCAGAATTGAAGCCGGGTAAGACAGGTTAACGCCGGTAAACAGAGATGGCTCGGTATCAGATACGCCAGCATCAGGAACGGCTGTTGTTACGGTGCCTGGGCAAGAATAAACTTGTGTTTGACCAGTAACTGCATCAGATTTGGCTGGTACGCTCAATATGCAAGTAGTGATATCCAGACGGGTCACCGGCAATGCATTGGCAATCGGGTTGATACCTTTGATTGAACCACCTGCAGCTGTGTTATACAACAACACATTTTTGCCAAGCAACGCTGCTGGAATAGTGATGCCGGATGTTGTCGTTGTTGTAGACTTGAATGTGCAGAAATAAGCGCGATAGTTGGAACCGGAAGGAACAGCACCTGTGCCATCCCACATTTCGTCGATAGTGTTAGGTTGGCACATATCCAGATGGATCTGGCCGATTGCATTTTGCAGAGCAGATGAACCGGACAAGAACAATTGTACGTCAGGTGTTGTAGATGGTGTTACGGCATAAGCCTGGCTTGCAAAAGCCAAGGCGCATGCTGTTGCGATTTTAGTCATTTTCATTTGAATTGCTCCAATAGCGTTAAAAGTTTTTAAAAGATAAAATACTCTGTATTACAAATCAGTAGCACAAACCGCTTGCCTCGCCCCTGTCTCAACCTCAAGACAGGGGAAAAATCAGGCAAAATTAAGCAAAGGTAAGGCCGTTTGCATTTTTACGACGTGTAGCAACGAAGCCGAGCAAACCCAAGCCGCTCAACATCAACAGCCATTCGCCTGGCTCTGGAACTGCAGCAACCAGGTTGGCATTGACAGCTGACAAAGTACCGTTGCTTGCCAAGGTAAATGTTTGGCCAGCGAACTGAGTTACTTTTGATGCAGCGGTAGTCAGTGTGCTGCTGCCTGTCAAGTTGAAGAAGTTCATCGTTCCGCCGATAGCAGTGTCATTGGTGAAAGTTGTAGCCTTGCCACCAAAGTTGTTGCCAAACAGAGTACCGCCAGCGTAAGCAGTTGCGTTGCTAGCATTTGTCACGGAAATAGAAGTTGCAGTTCCGGCAGCTGTATTTGCTGCAGACATGTACTGGTCAGGACCTACATTGAAAGTCTTCAGTATGGAGTTGGCTGGTCCAGCGAATGGTGCAGCTGCGGTAGATGTTGTCAGGAAAGTAAAACCAGGCAAGCTTACACCACCGGTTTTTTCTGCGACCACGTTCCAGGAAGTAACATCTGTCGCTGCAATAGTGCCCAAGAAAGAGGTCAACGTTGCATCAGCTGCGAAAGACTGATTAAGACCACCCGCTGTCACAACGCTAGCCAAAGTAACACCCAGATCTGCAGTGTAAGAAGTTTGTGTTGTTTGATCCCAAACAGACAGGATCAAGTCATTACCAGTTGTTGTAGAAATACCATTGATAGCGGCATTTGCTTGGCCAGAAACAGCCAAAGCCAAAGCACCAGCAACCAAAGTCATTTTCAAAGTTGTATTCATTGTAACTATTTCCTTTTCTAAAAACCCCATCGCGATGGAGATTACGGTTAAGAAAGCCTGAAAAAATAATTTCCAAGCCCTTTCAAAAGTCACGGAAAAACTACCTCCGCTACTGCAAGTGCAACCCGGCCATCTATCATTTCGGTTTCGAGGTACTTGCGTAACTCGAGGGCCTTGCGCTTAGATCCGTGGCTTTCCGCCCCCGCCTCGCAGCGGGTTTAGCATTACATCTGACTAACAACATTTTCCTGTGTAGTCGAACGCTAATTTACACACCTGTCATTACAAAGGATCGGTATGAAAACGCGTTTGACATGAGCCGTTCAGACTATTTTTAACCGAACTGAACACTTTTTTCAGGCGTGCGCAATACTAGCCAGTTAATGTGAAAAGAAATGCAGATTGAATATGAATTGACTAGTCCGAACAGACTAGTTTTTATAGTCCGTTCGGACTAGTTTTGATTGCTTGTTTAGACTTGAATATTTAACTACAACAGAGCCTTTTATTTATATTGAACATCAAGCGAAGGCAGAAATGCATTTTCGGTGCTCATACATATTGCATAGCGCTGGTTGGCTGATGCATTGCATGCATCGACAACTGTCTGGTCAAATTTCTTGATGAGCAGAGCACAGGTATTAGTGTCGATACCGAACATGTTCTTGCACATGTTTTGTTTGTGCGGATCCGTCGTTGCATCTGGTGGAGGTGGAGGCAATGGAGGCGTTGTTGGTGCCGCAGGAGCGCCGGAGGGGTTGGTTTTAGGTTTGACGGGCGCAACTCTTGCGACTACCGGAATGTATCCAGTCGTTTTATAAGTAAATTGCCATTCGAAATAGTGTTTTCTTCCCGCAAGTGCTTCGTTGCCGATCGCAAAGTTGGATTGCTTGATTGGCTCGAGTTTAGACATACTGTGCACGCCTACAATGCCCCCGTCTGCCCCTTTGATCAAGCCCCATTCTTTGCTTCCAGTCATCGGGTCGGCGAATAATTTACGCAAATAGCGTTCATTGCTAAGGTAGCGCTTGTCCTCTAATAAATCTTCAAGTTTCTTTGGAAACTGCAGTATTCCGTCGGGGGAGTTTTTGTAGTAAGCAGAGATCGCCATGCTGTATTGATTGCCGATAAATATGAGTTGCTGCTCTCTGAAACGCTGCTGCGTGGTGCTCCAGATGGTGCCGGTTCCGGCGAGGGTTACCCCCATGATGGCGATCAGAATGAGCAGACCGATGTAGGTGAAGCCGGATTGATTGCGGGGTGGTGTTTTGGGCTTAATCAAAATGTGATGAAATCCGAAAGTTCTTCCCTCATCCCCACCCTTCTCCCCGGGGGAGAAGGACTTAACTTCCCTCTCCCCCGGGGAGAGGGACAGAGGGTGAGGGAAGTTTTTTATCGTGATTTATAAAAAACAATAATCAAACCTCCCCTCAGAGCAACGGCTTCGATTCATCCAGCAACTTGGAAATAGTGGCGCTTTCCTGGTTTCCAAAGAGCAATTTTCCGTTGCTGAAAATGACACCCGGGGTGCCACTGATCGAATTCTTTTTGGCTATATCGGCGATATCTTTGATGGGTGTCTCACAACTTGTGTTGCTGTCTTTGGGTTCTTGCTGACGCAATAACATATCGTCCCAGGCTTTGGCTTTGTCTTTGGCGCACCAGATGAGTTGAGCTTTGCGCATGGCGCCGGGATGAATGTCTGACAGCGGTAACAGGAAGGTGTAGATCGTGACATCTTTCACGCCTTCCAATTGTTTTTCAAGTCCCTGGCAATACGGGCATTCCGGATCGGAAAACAAAACCAGTTTACGACTTCCGTTACCCTTGACTCTTACAATCGCTTTATCCAGTGGTAATTTTGTAACATCGACCACGGTGATCTTTTCTTTTTCCAGCTGGGTCAGGTTTACTTTATTTTTTATATCGACCATATTTCCAAAAAAACCAACTTCACCTTTTTCATCGGTATAAAAAATATTGAAGCCTTCCATCACAATCTGGTATAGCCCGGCATAGGGTGACTTGCTAATAGAGACCACCTTAATTTGCGGCGCTGAATCGGCAAGCGCTTTTCGGATCTCCGCTTCACCCGCATAGGCACAATTCGCCATAGCCAAGATGATGAGCGCGCTGGCAATTCGATTTAATTTATCCATTTTGTTCTTCCAGATTTTCGTGATGAGACATGATCAAACCCATTTTTAAAGCCAGGGTTACTGCATGGCCGCGCGTTTTTACCTTGAGTTTTTTCATGATGTTCTGCACATGGTTTTTAACCGTCAGCGGGCTGAGGTACATTTCTGCCGCGATGACTTGATTAGTTTTACCCGCCATCAAATAGTGCAACACTTCGGTTTCGCGCTTGCTTAAAATTTTGGTATTTGAAAAATAGGGCTGTGTTTTGGCGACTTGCTGTGAGATCACCCGGGAAAATGTCGCTTCAAGTACGGGCACCAAAATTTCAAGGATATACATCAGGCGCGGATCCAATTGTTCAGAAATACGTGCAAAGCAGAAATAGCTCTTCATGTGACCATCGGTGCCGCGCTGCCCAAAGGCGGCCGCATTTCGCAGCTCGCAACTATCCAGCAGCGGTATCCATTCCTTGTCGCAACCGCCTATGACCAAATCGGGACCCAGGGCACAGGGCCGGTCAGTCTTGCGCGTGACTGCCATCATCATGTTGAACAAGCCGTTAACCGGATCACACACTGCATTAAAGTGTTCCAGACGGAAATAGCGGGTGCTTGAAAAGCGATAACATTTCATCCTTGAATTGGCTCCCGAGGACATGCCGCAAATCAATATTTCGTGTGAAAGCAAATACTGCACTTCGCCTTGAACCCAAGTAAAGAATTGCTGCTCGTTCGTCACCCGCAAGGAGCGCTCTACCAATGCAGCAAGCCTTGCCGGGTCTTCACCATCCAGCATCATGTTGTCTCGGGCAAAATTCATATGATCGTCAAAATATTCCTGTTGATTTAGCTGGAGTGCATTCCTCAATTCACCGCTCCAGCTTGCACCATGAGTGGCACAATATCTTGTCTTCCCATTGCTTTAGCCCAGTGCAATAGCGTGTAGCCATTGTTCAGCCCGCGCAGAGTTGTGCCTGCCTGAATCAGGCGTTTGGCAATATCGTCGTGGCCTTCAAAAATGGCGAAATACAAAGCCGTATTGCCTTCATGATTTTTGACAGAGGGATCGGCTTTCTTGTCCAGCAGGGATTCAACGTAATCGAGTCGACCCAGTTGCGCTGCCACCATCAGCGGAGATTCGCCTGCCTTGTTGCTTAGATCGACGTCTGCGCCGGCACTGAGGATGAGTTTCAGGTTGTCATCATGCTGGGAGCGCATTGCTCTGAGCAGCGGCGTCTCGCCCTCATGGTCGCGCACATCAAGTTGGGCACTGGCGCCAATCAACATCTTGACGATTTCGATATCATCACGCATCGCGGCAACACCCACTGGTGTAAAGCCTAGACTGCCAAGAATATTGACGTCGGCGTGCAACTCGATGAGTTGACGAACCATTTCACGTTTGCTGTGATACGCAGCCATTAAAATAGCCGTGTTGTTGCCGTGGTCGACTGCGTTTGGATTCGCGCCTCGAGCAAGCATCATTTTGAAAATTCTGAAATCGCCGTGACCGGCGGCCTCGATCAGATTCAAATCTTCTACTGTCAGTGCAAAGACAGCGGTACTAAAAGCCATACTGCAAAATAGCAGGGCCAATACCGAATTTTTCATTATGCGGCGAACAACCACTTTCACTCCAAGTACAGCAACGAGTGAATTGATTGATGCGCAGGAAATTGATTTTGTTTTGATCATTTGTTCGATAATATTTAAACCACACGGAAGATTGAATCGATAATTTTCAAATCTTCATAAATTTACCCACAGATGTCCCCGCAAAAATAATTAAATTTTTGAAGTTTTTACAATCTGCGATTCTATTTGCCGAGCATGTCACCCAAGTTAATTCTTTGTTACGGATTTATAAAATTCACTAGTCCTATGAGAGTAGTGAGCGAGTCACCGATGGCTTCCCGGATTAGGCAAACATTAAGACGTTATTTCACAGACGCGAAAGGGTGGCGCATTTTGGTTAATACCGAGTAAACTATCTAAAAGGAGGCAACAATGGATACTTCTCTCGTTAATCGCAATCCTGAAATTATGAGTGGGGCACTGTGCTTCACGGGTACGCGTGTGCCTGCCAAGACGCTCTTTGATTACCTTGAAGGAAGTTCCTCATTAGTGGACTTCCTGGAAGACTTCCCAACTGTAACTCAAAGTAAAGCCATCGCTGTGCTTGAAGCTGCGAGAGAGCGCTTGGCTGCAGATGCGTCTGCTACTTGACGAATCATTACCCCGTAGATTTCGGCAATCGTTGTCTGCTCATGATGTTAGGACAGTTGTCGATATGGCTTGGGCAGGGGTAAAGAACGGGAAACTTCTCGCTCTCGCGGCCAGCGAATTCGATGCGCTCCTTACCGTGGACAAAAATTTACCGTACCAACAAAATCTGACTTCGCTTCCAATTGCGGTGCTCGTATTGGATGCCGTGTAGAATGAACTGTCTGAACTACTCCTGCTGGTGCCAGCACTTGAACGGGAGCTTTCTTCACTGCAGCCTCGAACCTACGTGCGTATTACAGTAAAAACATAAGTGAACCTCTAAAAATTCAATATTCGTCGCTATGCTGTTTTACTCACCATTAAGAAAACATGACTCGCCACAATGTTCAACTCACCCACCCCCTCCCCAACACTCCCCCGTTGGGAGAGGAAGCAAATTCGGCTCTTCGAGGGTTGATTCTTAATTTCGAATGTATTTTGAAAACTTGCCCGAAGCGGAGCGCCCCACTTTCTTTTGTCCTTTTGGCAATGCTGTTGCTAGCACCTGCCATTGTTGATGCCAAACCAGAAATATTGTTGACACAAACCGGACTAACTGCGGGTGATGTTGCTGTCCTCATTAACGACGAGGATACACAATCCAAAGCAGTGGGCGAATATTACCAACAGGCACGCCATATTCCGGCTGCCAATATGATCCATGTACGTTTTGCCGCTGGTAAGCACGTGCTCGGCAAAGACGAATTCCTAAAACTGAAAACCGAAATAGATCGTTTAACGCCGCGTAACATACAAGCTTATGCAGTCACCTGGACTGATCCATACCGGGTTGATTGCATGTCGATCACTTCCGCGTTGGCTTTCGGGTTTGATACAAAATATTGTTCAACGCAATGCGGCACGACCAAACCTAGTCCGTATTTCAATTCAGCGACGCTTTCTCCGGCAAAGAAACTGAAAATGCGCCCGGCAATGATGCTGGCGGGCATTGATTTCGCACAGGTCAAATTGCTGATGGACCGTGGCGTCGCTGCAGACCATACTTTCCCCACAGGTACTGCCTATCTGTTAAATACACCGGATGTAACTCGTAGCGCGCGTGCAATCAACTTTGCGCAAACAGCTAAAGCACTCAAAGGCGTGTTTCCAATTGAGGTGCTAAAAACCAACGCGATTGCCAACCGCAAAGATGTGCTTTTTTATTTCACCGGTCTAGTG
>CAIWKC010000033.1 GCA_903913145.1 uncultured Gallionellaceae bacterium
CTTCCACTCTCGACTCCAAACTGACAAAGGTCATAGGCGGGAATTTCGCTAAAGTCATCGCGTGGTACGATAATGAGTGGGGGTACTCCTGCAGGGTAGTGGATCTGATTGAGTACATTATTAAGAAGGGATTGTAAGTTTACAAAGATAAAAATTTATCTTCCTCAATCTGAAGGACAAAAAAAGAGCGATGAAAACGTCGCTCTTTTTTATGCTATCAACTTTGCCATAATTAAATTTTAAGAGCAATGCATAAGTGTAGGTGCTCCCTTTATTAGTGGGTTAGAGGAGTTTATTTCTAATTGTTTGGGGAGCACCTTCCGATAGCAGGCGCTGGCTGCATGAATAACTGTGGCCTTTGTGGTTTCATGTCGTTCCGGAGTGGGTAGTGAACAAGTGAAAAGTACGTTTCCTTTGCCTTTCCTCGTTCCTGTGACTTTCCTCTGCGTTACCTTGCGTCCTCTGCGGTAGGAAAAGGTTTATAGGCATTTGACCGCAGAGGACACAGAGGAACGCAGAGGAAACCAGAATAAAGATTCTTTTGGTTTACCCCAAAGTCTTTGGACTTTCCTCTGCGTTACCCTGCGTCCTCTGCGGTAAGAAAAGGTTTATATTCGCACCATGATCGTAAATAAGTTGCAATACAATCTTGTTTAACGTAATTTAAGAGACGATTGAGTATTGTTGTGTAGTGGGTCAGCAGGGGGTGGGGATTTATCCCACCCAAAGGCGCTGGTATCGAGGAAACGTTCATGAAAGACCGACTTGTAAGATTTGACTGGGCAATGAAGAAATTACTTCGCAATAAAGCTAATTTTGAGATATTGGAAGGTTTTCTTTCAGAGCTACTTCTTAAGGATGTAAAAATACAAAACATTCTTGAGAGTGAGAGCAATAAGCAGAGCGAGGATGATAAATATAATCGAGTTGACCTGCTTACGGAAATAGACAGTGGCGAACTGGTCTTGATAGAACTCCAGGTAGGTGGTCAATATGACTACTTTCACCGGATGCTGTACGGGTCATCAAAACTGATAACCGACCATATGGACGCCGGCTTCAACTTTGATAAAGTTCGCAAGGTCATATCGATAAACATAGTCTATTTTGATCTCGGACATGGTGATGACTATGTCTACAAAGGTGTCACAGATTTCAGAGGGATTCATAATCACGATCTGCTTGAGTTATCGACTTTTCAGAAGAGTAAGTTGAGTAAACTTGAATTGGTTTCGGATATTTATCCGGAATATTACATTCTTAAAGTTAACGATTTTAATGATCTTGCAAAAGACAGCCTTGACGAATGGGTATATTTTCTGAAAAATTCTGAAATAAAGGGTGAGTTTAAAGCCAAAGGATTGAAAAAAGCTGCCGTAGAGCTTGATATTCTAAAACTTAGTAAAGAAGATCGTGAAAAGTATCAAAATTATCTTGAAGATAAACGAGTGCTCGAGAGTTCAATTAGATCATCGTGGGCTGAAGGTGAGTTAAAAGGAAGAAATGAAGGTATTGTCATCGGAATAGAGCAAGGAATACATCAAGAAAAAATAAAATTCGCCCTTGAGATGGTAAAAGATGGCGAATCAAATGATAAGATCCGGAAGTTTACCGGCTTAACGGATGAAGAGATTAGTGAGTTGCGGATGAATTGATGTATACTTTCCCGCTCGGACCCCTGTAATGAGATCAAAGACTGAGCTTGGTCCGACCACGAACCTGCTCGTTTCAACTCGCAACAATGCAATCCTGACCCCGCTTCGCCCCGCTCACAAACTCGCAATGATGCAATCCTACGCCCCCTCTCTGACCCCAGCCCACCTGATTTTATGGGAACTTACGATATGACTATGCATACGTAAAAATAATATGATATCCTTTGTTCTCAAAGGTTTTGGAGCGTTCGGATGCATAAAGAAAGTGATTCATGATGTCTTCGGCTTTTACCGTAGTCTGACAGACGAATGCCTTCGAACATAAAGGAGTATGCCATGCAGACGGCTACTGCGCTATCAGTCAAAATACAGAGAATGACCCACGCACAACAGCGTAAAGTTATGGATTATGCCGAATTGCTGGTCTCACGGGAAAAGTATCCGGTAGAGGTTTCCCTTCGCAAAGAACGCTTACTGAATGTGTCCGTGTGGTCTGACAGTGATATTGAAGAGATTAATAGGGCGACTGCGGAGGTTAACAAGTGGAATCTTCCGAATTATTGATCGATACCACCATAATTATTGAACACCTCCGCAAGACCGACAAACGCCGCAGCATTCTCTTTAATATTCCGGAAACAACCTCCCTTTTCGTTTCATCAATAACAGTGTTCGAGCTTCTGGCTGGAGCAATCGACACAGCAAAACAAAGAGATGTTTATCTCCTTCTCGACGGGATTGCGGTTCTTCCCTTTGATATTATATCGGCCGAAGAAGCAGGTAAATTATACCGTGAACTTATTGCAACGAATACGCTTATCGAAATCAGGGACATATTCATAGCTGCTACTGCTCGTGCCAATGGATTAGCGATTATGACACTGAACAACAAACATTTTGAGCGGGTGAAAGGACTTAAGCTCATTCGAGGCAAGGCCAAATAGTAGCATGAGAGGCAGTTGGGGACGGGTAGGGATATTTAATGCGGTGCAATGCGTGCTGGCGAAACTAAGTACTGCTCGTCTCAACTTGCAATGATGCAATACTGCCCCCAGTCTTCCTCCTTTTTTACCACAAAGTCTTTGGACTTTCCTCTGTGTTACCCTGCGTCCTCTGCGGTAAGAAAAAGGTTTATAGGCATTTGACCGCAGAGGACACAGAGGACGGAAGTATAGAGTACTTTCTTTGCGACTTGGCGTCATTGCGCCTTTGCGTTATTTGATTTAACCTCGCTCCGATTTATCCCACCCAAAGGCGCTGGTATCGAGGAAACGTTCATGAAAGACC
>CAIWKC010000034.1 GCA_903913145.1 uncultured Gallionellaceae bacterium
AGGTTTTTGCAACATTACTTAAAATCCTCTTTTTTTCATCAGAGCTAGGCGGAAGCAATGGAAATTCTTCGCGCTCTAAAAGGAAGTGTTGTTCGGGAAATAGATATCGTTTCGTCTGTCAACGTTGAATGGGACGCCGCGAAGTGAGTTTAGCGTTGCTGGACACCCATGTTTGGATATGGCTGCTAAATGGAGACCAGAAACTCAACCCGAAGGCTTTGAAAGCGGTTGAACGTTCATTATCCGGGGAAGCGGTTTTATTGTCAGCCATTTCACCTTGGGAAGTTGCGATGTTGGTCAGCAAGGGAAGGCTTACACTGGATCGTGATGTGGGAGAATGGGTGCAGCAAGCTATCAAGATTCAAGGATTCCGGGTCGAACCTATTTCACCCGAAATTGCTGTTGCCAGTACGCGGCTTCCGGGAAATATTCATTCAGACCCTGCGGATCGTTTAATTGCGGCTACTGCACGGCATCTTGGTGCGATACTCATTACTGACGATCAACTATTGCTGGACTATGGCACTGCCGGACATTTGAAGACTTTGAAGGCCGGGCGGTAAAAATTTTCAAACTTGATCGGATTGACCGCGCGCTCCCCACATTCCCCACAATGCATCCTCAAAATTCCGCGCAAAGCTTGTTGCGTCAAACAATGAAGATGTCAACACCTGTTGTCGCAAGCCTGCGCGTAAACGCGCCAAACCGGGCAAATCTCCGGTTAGTGCAATTGCCTTGTTGATGTAATCAACTTTGCTGGTAACGATCCACTCGGGTAGCCCCGCTGCAGTTAACAGGCTGGCACCTTGCCTGGCCAACAAACTCTCACCAGCCAGTGTCAGGGTTGGCAAGCCCATCCACAACGCTTCACACGTGGTCGTGCCACCCGGATAGGGAAACGTATCAAGAATCAAATCAACTTCTGCGTGCGCGGCTAAATAGATTTCCCGGGAAGTGCCGCTTTTGAGAACAACCTGCATCGGGTTAATGCCGTGATGTTGCAAACGCTGCATTAGTCGCTGAACCTGCGCTTCTTCGGCCAATTGTTTGCATTGGAAGCGCAACCTAGCGTTGGGTAACGCTGAAAAAATGGTTGCCCAAACTGCCAGTACCTCATCATGCACCTTGGTTAAGTCCTGGAAACAGCCAAAGGTAAAAGTGCCGTTTGACATCGCAGGCAAGGGGTTGACAAGGAGCTCAACCTTGGGCGGGGTAAAGCATAGTCGTGTGGCGGGCAAGTACCAGACCGTTTCGGTGAAATGCTCGCGCTGCTCTTCGGGCACCCCTACTTCGTCGGCCAACAAATAATCCATTTCCGCTATACCCGTGGTGGCAAAATAGCCCAGCCAGCTGGCTTGTATCGGCGCAGGTTTCCAGGCAAAAACTGGCAGACGGTTGTAAGCGGTGTGGCCGGAGAGATCTAACAGTATATGCAGGCCATCGGCATGAATTATTCGGGCAGCTTCTTCATCGCTTTTGCCTGTCAACGATTTCCACGCAGAGAAATGCGGTCGGATTCGTTCGGTGAGCTCGTCTTCCTTGGTGTGGGTCGAATAGGCGATCAGTTCAATACGGGCAGGATCAATATGAGCCAGCACTTCTTCCAGAAAGGAGCCGACCACATGGTTACGCAGGTCACCTGATACAAGTCCTACACGAAGTTTATCGGGCTGCATTAAGCAACCCCAGGCAGAAAAACGTGGTGAAGCATTTTTAGAGGCAGTCCTGCCAAAGTAGCTTGCCTGTTCAAGTTTTGAAGCATGTGAATGACTTGTACTGTAATTAAGGGCAAAGAGCAGGTTGCTATGCGCTTCGAAATAATCCTGCCTTATCTTTAGAGCGTTTTGGTAGCAGGCGATGGACTGATCAATTTGGCCAATATCCCGATTGGCGTTGCCCAAGTTGTTATGCACTTCGGCGAAATCGGGTTTGATTGCCAGTGCACTGTGATAGCTTGCTATGGCCTCTTCAAAGCGAAGCAGGTTTTGCAGCGAAATGCCCATATTATTGAGCGCATCGAAATCTCTGGGTTGGCGTTTGAGAACCTGCCGGTAGCAGGACGCGGCGTCTTGAAATTTGCACGAATCTTTATAAACGTTGCCAAGGTTGTAGTGTGCGTCGACTAGATCGGGTTGTAAAGCAAGAACACGACGGAAGCTTACTGCCGCGGCTTCAAGTTGCCCCGAATCTTTAAGCGCATTACCCAGATTGTAATGTGCCTCGACAAAATTGGGTTTAAGCTTGAGTGCCAGGCGGTAACTCGTTGCTGCGCTTTCATATTGCCCAAGTGCTATCATGGAATTGCCTAATTCGTAGTGAGCCTCGGCATCATTTGACTTGGTTGAACGGTGTTTAAGGACAGCTTGTGTCGGCATTAAACCTGGTAAT
>CAIWKC010000035.1 GCA_903913145.1 uncultured Gallionellaceae bacterium
AACGAAGCGTTCAAAATCATTTTGTGCCGGAGGCCAAGAGCAGATAACAACTTCTGGTGAGTAACTGGTGAGCGCTTCGCGGGCATCCATCTTGATTACCCATTCAGGATACTGAACAGACCTTGCCCAGCTATAATCGTCAGTTGCAGTAAGCTCTACCCCTTGCATTTTCAGGAAGCCCGTTAATGTACCGTCACCCGCACCTATTTCTAAACACGTTCTGCTATTGATCATCTCGGCCAGATAATCAATGAAGGGTTTTGAGTAAAAACAATAAATGCCTTTAGATTGTACCAAGGGCATTAGTATTCTTTTCTGCCAAAGTATGGGCCAGAACAGACGAAACAAACGTAATGATACAGGTTTTCGTATCAGGCCTCTGGAGAACAGCAGCCTTTGTGCGATAAACCCATTAAATAAATTAAAACGAAACTTTCCTTTTCGAGTTCCTAAATCAGTATTCAACGTCGAGAGAGAAAGCTTTTTGACTGACTCATGCGCAAGACGGCTACGAATATACTGCGACAAAATTACTTCACCGTTCTGCTGCTTCTTGCCAAACGAGTGAGCGTTCAATGTAGGAGCTACGGAGAGTTTTTCTAGATAGCGCTTTAGTTCTTCAGCGTCTCCACGCTCAACGATTAAAGAAATATCCTGTTGAACCGCAACCCATTCCTTGGGGAATTTTGCACAAAGTTCATCAAAAGACGGGTTCGTTTTTAACCATTCCAGGGTTTTTTTAAGAGATAGATTCATAAATAGTAGGCATCACAAAGTGGAATGAGCAGAATCTATAGAGTTTCACCTTTTTCGTGTCTAGTTCACCTTAATTTCATATTAATTTCGAATGACATAACGTCTGTTTAAATATCCACTTCACATTCTGCCTGTATTTTGGCTGCCATGAAACGGACTAAGACGAATTTCCCAATTTGGCTGAGTGCCGCTGTACACAATTGTACGACGGGAAATTATCTTGATGAAACACAGCCGACTAAGTTGATTAGGATTCAATAAATTTTAGGAATTCCTGACCTACTTTGTTTTCCATGGATCGGCAAATCTGTAAGGTTACAATAGGAGATATATAAAAATTCTGATCACTTATTTTATCTTCAAAAATTTCACCTGTACTTAAGCCCATTCCCCAAGACGGCATAAGTCTGTAATTGCTTTCGGACTCCAGCACAACTTTTACATCGGTATGTCTCGAGTCTTTCTGAATTACAGCAAACAGTTCCTCTACTTCTTTCTTCCCTCCTTCCAATAATTGCATAAATTTACCAGCATGAATGACCAACAATCCGGATAAATCAAGCCGTATATTTTTGAATTGCGACTTGATCAATAAATCTTGAAGGTCTGATGAGGTGACATCCTTGGTCAATCGGCTTTCATATACTAATTGATGTATGGGGGGACGCCCCATTTTCCCAATACGGATAAAATCATTAAACGCCTTCTGAGCATTAGACAACTTAGCTCTACATGCACGCAAGTCTTCCACAAGCTCTCTTGCACTTTGGTATCGAAGCTGCGGATTTTTTTCAAGGCATTTTAAGACGATGGGGTCCAGCATATCGGGGACTTCGGGTCTCGATACACTTGGTTTGAGAGGGTTTTTGCTGAGGAGTTGGTTCATGATCTTGTTAAGGTTGTCGCCAGCAAACGGGTTCTGTCCCGTCAGTAACTTATACAGCACGATCCCCAAAGAAAAAATATCTGAACGGGAGTCGAGGGGACGACTCAGCATTTGTTCTGGCGACATATACAAAGGCGTACCGAGAATTTTGCCTTCTGTTGAATTCATCACCGAAGAAGTTATTCTGGCAATACCAAAATCAACGATCTTAACCCGTCGGTCAGGCAATATCATGATATTTGAAGGCTTGATGTCTAGATGAACAATTTCATGCTGAGCGGCAAAATCAAGTCCAGTCGCAACCTGAATGATGATGTCCAAAGTTTCATCGATAGACATCATCTGCTCGTTTACGAGTATGCTTTGTAATTCTCGCCCCTCAAGCAGTTCCATGACGATGTAGGCCAAATCGCCTGTTTCACCTTGGTCGTGAATGACTACAATGTTTGGATGACTCAAGTTCCCTGCAGCTTTAGCCTCTTGATTAAAGCGGTCTAAATACTCAAGCCTCTCAATATTATTGAGGCATTGAAGCTCGATCACTTTGATGGCTACAAATCGGTCTATCAAAGGATCTCTGGCTTTATACACAAAGCCCATCGCGCCCCGGCCCAATTCATTGATTATTGCGTATCGCCCAATTTGAGTGACCATAGCTTGGTTTTAACAGATTTTAAAAGTGCGGAGGAAGAGGATAATTTTGATTCTCGCACATAACGTCAATTAGGCATACAAAGCCTCCTGCCACAGATCAAACCTATATGTATGTCAGTTCATGGCACAGACTGCGTAAAAACAAAATTTTTGTATTTTTTCGCGTATATCGAATCATACCCTAGACCAAAATAATCGATTTAAAGTGAGTTCTTTCGGGCCGATAATTTTTCGCTTCATTATATTTTGCGTTTTTACACACTTGGGCCGAATTGTAACCTTTGTTCATAGTAACAACGAATGTCTGCTGCCACCCACAACGGCCTTTCGGCAATGAATTTATGC
>CAIWKC010000036.1 GCA_903913145.1 uncultured Gallionellaceae bacterium
AATCCTTAATTTGCGACTTTGGTTGAGTTAAAATTTGCACATTATCTCGAATCATTAATAAAGACACAAATGCTGCAAAACTGAATTCGACAAATATTTTGGCTTTGGTCTGCAAAAAACTTACACCACAACTGCATGGAGTCTAAATGGGTAAAACACGACTGGAAGCTTTTAGCGACGGAGTGATCGCAATTATTATCACGATCATGGTGCTGGAACTCAAGGTTCCCCATGGCAATGATTGGAGCGCACTGCAACCGGCAATTCCGGTATTCATAAGTTATGTATTGAGCTATGTCTACATCGGCATTTACTGGAACAACCACCATCATATGTTGCATACTGTAGAACGCGTTAACGGCAACATTCTTTGGGCGAATTTACATTTGCTATTTTGGCTTTCCGTCGTTCCATTTGTAACAAGCTGGATGGGAGAAAACCATTTTGCCGCATTACCTACCGCGCTATATGGCTTTGTTTTACTGATGTCAGGAACAGCCTATAAAATTTTGCAAATCTGCATTATTTCCTCACATGGGGGGAAAAACTCACTTCTCGCCAAAGCCGTCGAGCACGACTGGAAAGGCAACACATCGTTAGCCCTTTACGCAGCCGCAATTGCACTTGCGTTTTGGTTCGAATGGCTCGCTGATTTGTTCTATGTTTTGGTCGCGATCATGTGGCTTACTCCTGATCCGCGCATTGAGCGTGTGCTTGATGAATAACAAATTGTTCCAATGTAAAAGTTTTCATATTTCGGAAGCAGTTATCAAGTTTCATGACCTCCTACCATCAGATGATAGGAATTATCAAATGGTGCATGAACAGTGCTTACCTGTTTTTTATCAGCCTTGTAAGCAGCTTGGCACAAAACACACGAAGAACCTATAGCGAAATTTACGTATTAAATTTTTTTAGGAAGTCTGCGCTAAAATGATTTAATGAATTTGTAAATTGTCTGAAATGATCCGGTAACAATTCAATACTAACGTCACAACTTGTTCATTTTTGAAAGGGCAAAAAATGGCTTCCAAAAAATCTGAAGAAGCTACGGGAGTAACTGTAGTTGCCAAGGCCTCTACTATAAAAAACTTGTCAGCTAAATCAATTGAAAAACAAATACCCGTTGAACCGGTTATTGTCCCGGCTGAACAGCTAAATGTAAAACCTAAAACCAAAATAGTTCGTGATTTCTCAATACCGCAAGTTGAGTATCGTCAAATCGCCGTCATCAAAGAACTCTGCCTTAAAAGCGGCGTTCACGCCAAAAGAAGTGTCATACTCCGTGCAGGATTAAAAGTATTGAGTGAGATGAATGCAGATCAAATAGTTCGTGAAATTGCCGGACTGGCAAAGAAGAATGAGTCACTTCTCAGTTGAGACATCCAAAAATATAATTTTTCTTCTCAACACGTTGGCCATAAAGATATTTAAGCTCACCAGTGAGTCAACTCATTTTGCGCCCAAAGTTCAACTACTTAAACAGCTCATGTGCAGCACGAAGTTGATTATCAAAAATCGCAAAGAACGCCTGACAGGTGACGTTGTCGTAATGAAGCCTTCTCACTGCAGCTATATTTTCCCAATCGATTGAATTGGCTGTGGCCGGATTTAATAAATTCGCTACCGTTACAATATCCGAGTAACTCGCATTTGGGCTGCCACTCTCAAGTAGCAGGTTCTCATGATTCAATACGACAGAAGTGATTTCCGGAGGAAACTTCCAATCCAGTAATAGCTTGTTCCCAATTATTGCTTTGAATTTTGTTACCAATTCATTCAAAGTAGTTTCATCCAAATCTGATACTGTTTTTTGAGCATACAAACACAGTGGCAGGGTTCCAATGTCATGAACCAAACCCGCCAACATTGCTTGTTCCTGCACTAAATGCTTTTGGTTTCTGGCTAATACGTAGCTGATTGCTGCCACTTCACGACTATGCTCCCAAAATTCAGATATATATTTCTTTACAACCGGGTGAGTTGAATTTGACAATTTATTCATCGTAAAGGTGATAATGATGTTTCTCAGCATCTGAAATCCTATTCGGGAAACAGCTGCATTGACTGTATCAACCCTGGGCTTACCCAAGTAAACAGCGCTATTGGCTGCCTTGACTATTTGGGATGCGAGCACCGGGTCCGTAGCGACCACGACTGCAATTTTCTGAGTTGACACATTAATGTCATTCAACATTTGATTAATTTTGATCGCCAAGTCAGGCATGGCGGGCAAATGAATTTCATTATTTTCAATTGCTTTAATCAGGTCTTCCAGGAATGGCGATGAATCAGTATTGGTCATAATATGGAGTTTGAGGGTTTCAAATTGCTTCAACCATAACAACATCCATGTCATTAAGCAAGTCGTCAAATTTCTTAGTCGGATTCTTACCGCAATTGTATTGCAATCTAAGATAGTAATAGGGCAATAGAACATAAATAACTAGGCCGTTTGGCATATTGGATGCGCTGAATTAATAGTGTATAACGCGAACTATTGCAAGAGACCTTTAGCAGCTCAGATCAGCCTCATTTTCATTTATTGGACAGTCCATGAAAAATGAAATCATTGCCAGCCAAGCCAACGCAAATGAACTGCAACAGCAGCTGACACAGTTTGCCATGGACAATGTGTCTATCGAGATATATTGGCTGGGAAATAATTCCCGAATCTATTATGCCAATATTCAAGCCTGCAAGACACTTGGATACTCTAAACAAGAGTTACTACAGCTTTCACTGGCTGATGTTGATCCAAATTATCCGATCAATCTTTGGGATGAACATTGGCGAATACTAAAGCAGAACAAAACTATCACATTTGAAACGATTCATAAACGCAAAGATGGGTCAACATTTCCGGTAGAAGTGGTTGCAAATTACGTTAGTTTTGAAGGACAGGAATACAACGTTGGTTTTGCCAAGGATATTACCGAGCGCAAGCGCGCGCATGAGAAAATTCTTGACGCCCAAAAGCGCTACAGCAATCTTTTCAATAATGCAGAAATAGCCATATTCAGAACCCGTCTTGATGGCACCGAAACCCTTGACTGCAATGAAAAGTTTCTCGAACTTGTTGGAAGGACACGAGAGGAGATCATCGGAAAGCCGTCATCTACGCTTTGGGAAAACCCGCAGAAAAGAGCTGGGTTGGTTCAGCTGTTGAAGACGGAAGAACGAGTGACAGACTTCGAGTTCGGCATGCTGACTCCAAACGGTGAACTGCGATATTGCATTACTTCTCTAAAATTATCGCGCGAAGATGACATTCTCGAAGGCTCCATCAGGGACATAACCAAGCGCAGATTGGCAGAAGAGGCTTTACTTAAATCCGAAAAAAGATTTAGAACTATTTTCGACTCAAGCAGTGACATGTTAATGATGCTGGATGAAAACGGATTTTTCAATGCCAACAAAGCGGCTTTGAATAATTCGGGTTGTACAAGCGTGGAAGAATTTTGCAAACATACTCCTGCCGATTTTGCGCCACCTCTTCAGGCTAACGGTATCAGTTCGCAACAGTTGGCTAGTGAATATATTGCGGCAGCATTTGAGAAGGGTTTTCACCGCTTTGAATGGTTAAATAAGAGACTTAATGGTGAAGTCTTTCCAGGTGAGGTCACTTTAACTGCAATGGAGCAGGACAATAAACATTTTCTGTTGGTCACCATGCGTGACATAACAGAACGCAAGTTGGCAGAAGAAGCGCTGCATGAAAAAGGAGAGTTCTTCCGGACGATTTCCGAAAATGTAGAAGACTATATCGCTGTACTTGACCTCGAAGGAAAGCGAATTTACAACAATCCTTCTTATGCAAAACTCTTTGGGGACATTGAGCAGATAAAAGGCACTGACTGTTTCGCCGAAATACATCCGGAAGATATGGATTATATTAAACAGACATTCATGAATACCATACAAACCGGAATCGGTCACAAGACGGAATTCAGGTTCGTGCTCCCGGACGGCAGCATAAGAAGCATGGAGTCGAATGGTTGGCTTATCAAAGATACCCAGGGAAATCCGCTAAGGGTGATCGTTGTGTCGCACGATATTACTGAGCGCAAACAGAACGAAGCCAAGTTTCGTGACCTGGCTTTCCATGATGCACTGACACAACTTCCCAACCGTCGCCTCTTGGACGACCGACTTGAGCAAGCAATCGCGGCCAGTAAACGAAATGGTCATTTCGGAGCGGTAATGTTCCTTGATTTGGATAACTTCAAACCCATCAACGATACTCACGGACATAAAGCCGGCGATTTATTATTGATAGAAGTTGCACGTCGACTTTCAGGTTGTGTGCGCGAGGTGGATACCGTGGCACGATTTGGCGGTGATGAATTCGTGGTGGTTATCAGCAAACTGGATGGGGATGAGCAGGAGTGCATCGAGCAATCACGAAATTTAGCCGAGAAAATCCGTGCCTCTCTGGCAGAAACCTATTGGTTAAGCGCTGATTCATCAGGTTCAACAAAAATGATCATCCATCATGATATTCAAGTGAGCATCGGAATTGCATTGTTCAGAAATAATTCTGCCGCTGAAAAAATCCTTAAGTATGCTGACAAGGCAATGTATAAAGCCAAAGAGGCCGGACGCAATACAATTTATTTCTATGAGTCTGTTCATCCAAACGTTAAGAATGAATCCAATCATTGAGGCGGCGAAACTTTATTTCAAAGTGTAATCCTACTTCAAATATATTTTCTTAAAGGATTGCTAAATGCAACCAAAAAAATCAAGGTTCATTAAGCGTCAGCTAATGATATTGCTAATATCGGTGTCTGTTTTTTCAATAATTGCTTACCTGCTGGTAGCCCCTTACCATC
>CAIWKC010000037.1 GCA_903913145.1 uncultured Gallionellaceae bacterium
AATCGCCCGATAAAGCGGCCTCCCACAACGGCTATATTTCTAATGAACTATCTGGGGATAAAACTAAGCATGCGCCGAATCTGTGCTTTCTCTGTTGGTGAACATCGTTAGCTTCTCTTCGATTCCGGCGATCCCATTTAGTTTAGTGGTTCAATTTCTTAAGAAAAATGAAAAAATAAATCTGTATTTCTTTAACAACCATCAGTATATGGAGTAACGACAGGAATCCCTGTGCCATTATAGGTGTACCCGACAGAGCATCGAATCGGGTTAGGGGCGTTTTCAATGCGCCAACCGGCATCACCGTTTTGAATCTGCGCATTAGAATATCCATAAAATACATAATTTCCGAAAGATACTGGTGCAGTTGAAAGATAACATCCCCCTGGTGGCACAACCGCCCCTTGCAGGGTCAACCCAACTCCGTCGCACCATCTGTCGGGATAGCCGCTCCAGACACGAATTTGGGTTCCATCACTTTGTGTTACCCAAGTAATATTTACTTGGGATCCTACTGTACCTATACCATGAAGTTGCGTTAGGGCATTTACAAGTGTCAAAGAACTATTCACCGATCCGGCTAATGAGGTAATTGAAGCTATTCGCGCAGAGGAACCCATGTCGGCAAATCTTGGAATCGCAACGGCTGAAAGAACACCCAATATAACTATTACAACAATGAGTTCAATTAAAGTGAAGCCCCTTGCGAATCTTAATACTCGCTTATCAGGACTGGTTGTCATGTGTAGAGGTGTCATAGTCATGCAATTTTGGTGCTCACAGGCTGTTTCATTTAATTCAAATCAAGAGGCAATTAAAGGCTTCTCTTGCCGAGAAAACTGTTTGTGCAATTTCTTCCCTGTCGTTCAGGCTTTCTCTAAATAAGCACTTAACTTTTGTCCAATGATCAGGCGGCATTTTTCCATCTAACGTATAAAATCGCATAGCCTCTGAAATCTGTTTACCTAATTTCTGCGCCAAGTGACGGGTAATGATCTGGCCGCCAAGAGCCGACCCTTCAACCACGTAAAGCAACCCCAATATTTCGCTCTTACTTGGAACAGCAGTTGTAAATTCACCGGGTTTATCATCTTTCGCGATGCCCAATTTGCGCAAGTCATGGTTTAGCAAAGGCTGGCGAGGAATGTAATTAAACGCTGAGAAATAGTGCGTTATCCCTGCGATTAGCTGCGATTCTTTGTCGGCATAAAATCGGGATAATAATTCCAGAGCTTGAAGATAATCTCCTAACGTGACCTGTTCTTGCATTAAGACGGAAAAATGCGTCGAGGTTTCAATGCGACAATGCAAATCTTGCGTACCGTTGCGCAATTCGAGCATCGGGTCTAAAACAGCAGAATCGTTACGCATATAGCTCAATCAACAACTGACGCAATCTCTTGCCTGCCAACCGGTCTTCACTCGTCCATGGAATAGAATAGTCCTTGCGTTTTTCCACATATTTTTCGAATGATCTACGCGGCGCTATTCCAACTTTTCCTCCATGGAATTCCATTGGTTTTTCCGGATTTCCACCCCATTCAACTTCGGATAATAATTCCTTGCGATAAAGCCAAAGCTGTACCGCTTTTTGATCTCGGATTTGCAACTTCACTGCGAGCGCCCCGGCTACCGGCAATTTACCCATGACAGGAATAGTGCGCGACAGATTGTCGATTACTTTCACTGAGTCATCTTCGACTGACTCAAACCAATCTGAGAGTTCTTTTTGCCCCGACGAATTTGGCGCATCCCCAGTGTGCGCCCAAACATTACCAACGCGAATTGCCATTCCACTCGCATTAAACAACTCGTACAAATTTGGTGCAATTTCCGGCATGGATGATATCAACCCGCCTTCTCTCATCATGGCGATTCTCAACGCCGAATTACAACTATCGAGTTTGTCCACAAAACGCATTCGGTCTTCTGCAATCCAGGTGGAAATCACCATTCCGTAATATTTGCATATCTGACTTGCGGCACGGAGTATTTTAAGCGGGAGCGCGCGCGGTTCTGCGTGATGGCAAGCAATCAACCCCCACAACTCTCCTCCAGCCATAATAGGCAAAGAAAGCGATGCGCGGACCCCCATGTTAGCCAAGTAACTCTGGTGAACTGGCGATACGCTGCGCAGATCAGACCAGGTGAGATCGGGTGGTGTTTCGTGAAGACTCAGAATTGGAATAGATTGAATCTGACTATCGGGAATCAAGCGCCAAGGATTAAGTTTATACAGTGAACGTGCGATGTGTGGAATATCGCTGGCGGGGAAGCGTAACCCCATGTAGCTGCCATAGACAGAAGCGTCTCTTGCCTCTGCTAATACTTCGCCATCTCCGTCTTCCCTAAAAGCATAAATCATCACCCGATCGAAACCTGTTAAATCGTGCTGCATCCGGGCAATCTTATTATGCAGCTCCATTGCGGACTCTGGATTGGTTGGCGTCTTCATGGGGATGATGTACGGCATGACTTTGGCCAGACGGTGGTCATGCTTAGACAACTCAACGACCACACCCTCGACACTTCGTGTGATCATAAAATCGACGGCGACTCGATTCGGGATGCTTACACCAAATAATTCTGCGCGACTTCCAGATTCTTTGGGCAATTCATCAAGCAAACTGTTCAAGATATCTTGCAAATCAGATGGCAAAGGTAGCCCTATTAACTCGCCAGGATTATAAGGCAGAAAATCGCCCAAATTAAAACTGGCATGAGTAATGACTCTTTGCAAATCAAGATAAAACAAGCCTCCGTGGGGTTGTATTGCACCTGAATGAGCCAAGGGCTCAGTCTCGCAATAATTCACCCAACGAATTTCATTGTTCATACTTCCTGCGGCCTCCTATGGCACTCACAAACTAAATGCCCAATAAGTCCCCCTCACTCTGGGAGAGGGTGAAAAACAGACTTTATCGTCGCATTCTAAACAAATACAGTATGGACTTCTTAATGATAAAAATCATCAAAAGTCGATGAAAATTTATGACACGCTCAGGCTTAGTTCAAGCAGGTCATTCATTTTCGCCACGGCAAGCGGTTTGGCTAACCAAAACCCTTGTACCTGCGCACAGCCCATTTCTCTTAATACTTTGGCTTGCTCAATATTTTCAACACCTTCAGCGATACAAAGCATTTGCAAATTTTTGGCAAGATTAATAATCGTTGCAACAATATTGGCATCATTGTTATCATCCAGAATGTCGCGCACAAACGATTGATCAATTTTGAGTTTGTGAACGGCAAAACGCTTCAGATAGCTCAAACTGGAATAGCCGGTACCGAAATCATCTATCGCTAAAGTAACACCGGCAGCGCGCAGTTCATCTATAACAACCAGTACATTTTCCGGATCTGTCACCATAATTGATTCAGTCAATTCCAACTCCAACAATTCGGGCGGCAATTGGGTTTCTTTGAGGACAGCTTTGATCTGCTCCAATAAGTTGTTACGCACGAATTGAACAGACGACACGTTAACAGCGACCGACAATCGGTAACCTGCATCCAACCATAATTTAGCCTGCTTGCATGCTTGGCGCATTACAAACAGTCCAAGATTAATAATCATGCCACTTTCTTCCGCAATAGGGATGAATTCAACAGGTGAAATTAAACCGCGATCAGGATGCTGCCAGCGTAACAAGGCTTCTACGCCGATTACTTTGAGTGTATTAAGATCGTATTGAGGCTGATAAACGACGAAGAACTGGCCATTTTCCAGCCCATGCTGAATATCATTGCGCATCATCAAATGTCGCTGCGCCCGGATATTCATTTCATTCGTGAATAGTCTGAACGTATTTCTTCCACCACTCTTTGCCTGATACATGGCCGTATCAGCACACTGCAACAAATTGTCGAAATTATCTCCGTCCAGCGGATAAAAACTGGCACCCAGACTGCATGAAACTTTAAAGGTGCGATGATTGATCTCGAATTCATATGTCAATTTTGCCAGCACTTTTTGAATCACTTCGACTGCAGCATCAGGATTGGTCAGTTCGTTTATCAAAAGTACGAATTCGTCCCCACCCATACGACAGACTGTATCGACATCGCGCACACAGGCTTTAAGTCTTTCAGCCACCTGCACCAGTAATTCATCACCCACAAGATGACCCATGACGTCATTGATCTCTTTGAAGTGATCCAGATCGAGATAGATGACGCCGACTAGACATTTTTGACGTTTGGCAAAAGAAATAGCCTGCCGGGCACGGTCAGTCAATAATCTGCGATTCGCCAGTCCCGTCAGGGAGTCAAAGAAAGCCAAGTTTTCTATACGATCCTGAGACTTTTTCTGCTCGGAGATATCCATAAAGATACCCACGTATTCCTTGACCTTGCCTTTCTCATCATTAGAAACGGAAATGCTCAGCCATTGTGGAAAAATATCGCCACACTTCTTGCGATTCCAAATTTCCCCTTGCCAGCTTTTTTTGATATTGAGCTGGTTCCACATTTGCTTGTAAAAATCATCTTTTTGCCTGCCAGATTTTAACATTCGCGGAGTTTGACCGATGGCCTCTTCCTTGCTGTATCCAGTGATCTGGGTGAAAGCTTCATTGACTGAAATGATATTACTTTTATTGTCCAGAATCATTACACCTTCGCGGCTGATTCGAAAGACCTCTGAATCTATTTCCAGTTGATTGCGCTGACGCACACGTTCAGTTTGATCCACTATGATCACAGCGAAATGCGTTTTTGCCAATTCCAATTCAGGTAAAAGTGAGAAATGAATATCGGCAATCAGTTTTTCTGATTTTCCGGTCGTTTTCATCCCGACTTCCATCAGAGATTTTTCTCCGTTCACTTTTGCATGTTCGATCGCGCGACGCAATCGAGCCTGATCTTCTTTTAAAACCAAACTCGGAAAAAAATGACTGCGCAAGAATCTTCTGTCTAGCCCAAAACAGACCTCGGCATCATCCTTGCAATCAATCACCACGCCAAAGTCGTCTATCACGAACGCCGGTAGCGGTAGCGATGTAAACAGCGAATTGAAACGCTGTACCGCTTGTTCGCTAACGATTTGTGCACTACGCAACTCGTCATTTTGCATTTCGAGTTCAGCTTGATAGATCTTCAAATCCTCCACCATTTCCGGGATGCTGGCTTCGCCGCGCTCGATAGAGCGCAAAGCAAAATCAAAATCACCGCTGCGCAACGCTTTCAGCGCTTGCTCGTGTGTCTTGACGGTTGCTGCAAGTGTATTTTCTGTATTTTGTGAGCGGCGATTCATAGGGTAGTCCTGTTCGGATTGCCTTCCATCCAGTTAGTGATATTGATATGGCTCACGACGACCCCTCCCGTCGAGTGAGATACCGGCGCGGCTTGCATGAGAAACCAGCGATTTTCTTTCGCCGAATGCAATGGATATTTAATCGAAAACGTAGCACGTTCTCTATTCAAAACCGCGCGAATTCCGGCACTGACGGTTTTACCCAGTTCATCTTCCCCATCGGGTAATGAAACTTGACAAGCATCAAGATAATTACTGCCGGGGCCTGAACACGCCAAACCTTTGTCGTCATTCATTTCGGCAAATTCACGCCAGGCATTGTTCACCTGAGTGATTTTTCCATCCGCATCAAGTACCGCGATCTTCACCGGCAATGAATCAAGAATACCCTGCAAGCGTTGCACATCTTTGAGCATGGTGATATCAAAGAAAGTCATTACCGCACCGCTGATTTTTTCAGGCTTTTCCAGATAGGGAAGGATACGCACGAGATACCAGTTATCGCTGCCCAAGGCCTTGACCTCTCTTTCGATCATTGCCGCAGACCTGAGCGTTCGTCTCACATCGGTTAAAAATTCCGGGTAGTCCATGGCATGCGTAAAGTCGTCGATAGGCCGTCCGATATCACCTTCGCGGATACGGAAGATGTTGGCCGCCTCTGGCGTAAAGCGTGTCAATTTGAGCGAAACATCAACAAAGATAGTCGGGATCAGTGCCGCCCGAGTCATATTGTCAAGGTCTGAATTCAGACGATTGAGAATTTCTATTTTTTCCTGATTCTCTGAGTTAACAGTGTATAGCTCTTCGTTTACCGACTGCAATTCCTCATTGGTGCTCTGCAGTTCTTCATTCGATGCCATCAATTCTTCGTTAGTCGCCTGCAATTCCTCGTTTGAAGTTTCCAGCTCTTCAATCGTCGCTTGCAAGCTGTCTCGCATTACTGAGAGGTCGCGCTCCAAGCTCTGAATACGTTCATTGGTTTCGGCAGATACATCGATCACTGACGAATTGATTTGCGAAGCCTCAGCCAGTAACTCCGTATCAAAAGACAAGAGGAAGAAACGCTCTTGTCCGGGTGCAATTGGCACCGGGCGTACAGACATTCTCACCTGTTCAGTGATGCCTTTGTCTGGATCAGACAAGATGATCTCGGAACGCAATTGCACATTATCTTTATTGGCTTTATGCAATAAAGCAACTCCTACCGGTGCTAATTTCCCCACCAGTAATTTGGAAATTTCAAAGCTGGCCGCACCGGTAGGAATTTGCATAAACCGACGCGCATCACCATACACATGGACCAGTTGACGGTCTTCGTTAAGCAGCAGTGCGGGGGGCGCATAATTATTCATGAGCATTTGCTGTCCGGCATCAATGACGCCTGCATCGATGCCGCCAACTGTGCGTGTAACAGGTACCGAAGACTTGCGTGTGGCAGGACGAGCAGAGCCGCCGCGATTGATATCCAGCGGTAACGAAACCGGACGCAGGACGCGGTATATTTTGTTCTTGCTATTGGTAACACTAAAATCCCGATGGCGCGTTCCCAGTGACTCACTCGAACCCAATAGCAAGTAACCGTTGTGGAGCAACGCATATTGAAAACGCAGCAGTGCCTTTTCTTGCGCGGTGTTATCAAAGTAAATTAATACATTGCGGCAACTCACCAGATTCATGCGGGTGAAAGGAGGATCTTCAAGAATATTGTGGCGTGCAAACACAATGTTTTGCCTTATTTCATTCTTGACCACAAATTGGTTACCGACATGCTTGAAGAATCGCTCCAAACGCTCCGGCGACAATTCATTGGCGATCGCTTCTGAATATATACCTGCACTGGCAATATCGACATGTGTTTGTTCGACATCGGTGGCAAATATCTTGATTTGCGGCCAGCGTTTCATCCGGTCAAAGGCTTCCGCAAACAAAATTGACAGGGTATAAGCCTCTTCACCGGTTGAACATCCGGCTACCCAAATGCGGATAGGATGATTAATCTGATGTTCTTCAATAATGGTGGGAATGATATTGTTTTCCATCAGCTCGAAGGTTTCCGCATCGCGGAAAAAACTCGTGACAGGAATCAGCGTGTCGCGTTTTAAAGTCAGAATTTCACCGCGATCACTTTCCAACAGTTGCAAATAATTGGGCAAGTCGCGAGCATGTCGAATCTGCATACGGCGCTCTATTCGGCGTTGTACCGTCGCTGGCTTGTATTCCTTGAAATTAATTCCACCCACTTGATAAAGCAGATGCAGGATATTTTCCAAAGGATTAGTTGCAGAATCGGCCTGCTGATTTCCTTTAGGTTTGGCTGAAACATCGAGTACATTTTTGACGTGGCTAACAATGCGACTTGCCAACAACTCAGGTGCCATCACTTCGTCCACCAGACCGGTGGCAATCACGCTACGCGGCATACCGTCGAATTTAGCCGTTTCTGGATCTTGTGCCAGCAAAAAGCCGCCTGCATCGTTGATCGCAACAGAACCGCGCGTACCGTCCGAACCCGTTCCGGAAAGGATAGCACCTACGCAACGGCTACCAAACTCCTTTGCGATGGACGCAAAGAATAGATCAATCGGGAGACTTAATTTATGCGGATTTTTGGGTACAAGGCGTAATTGGTTACCAGCCACGGTCATATTTTTTCCGGGCGGAATGAGGTAAACATGGTCCGGTTGCATCTCAATACCGTTTTCAGCCATCATGACCGGCATGGAGGTGTGCCTTGAGAGCAGGTTATCCATCATGCTCTTGTGATCTGGTGACAGATGCTGGATCACCACGAACACGGCACCGGAATCAACTACCAATTCGTCAAAGAATCGCTCAAGTGCATCAAGCCCGCCTGCGGATGCGCCTATTGCGACGATATATGGATTGTCTATCGCTATAATTTCCGGAGCGGTGTCTACATTCCCGGACGGGACATTGGCTGGTGTTGAAAATTCTGTTTTCAATTTTCCTGTTTTGGTAGAAACTGGCTTTTCCGGCGAAACTTTTTTACGCGCCATAATGCGAGCAAACCAATAGGGACATGTGTGAATAATTGTTCATAAAATGTGACACTTTTTATCGAAATGGTTGCGACTTAACGTGCCTTTCTAAGCCTCAAATCGCCCGCAATGGGTACCGTGGCTGTAAGGAGATAAATCTCCAACAGCACGCGCTCAATCTGCCTCCCGCAATAACGATCACTGCAGGAGCTCAATTTATTGAGCGATAGCCCCCAGTCAAACTTTCCAACTGTATTCTTATAATCAGTAGATTAAAAATCACCTACTCTTTTTACGGGCACATTAATTATATTTGAATAAAGTTACTGCTACAATTACCCAAAGGAGGTATTTTGATTCCCTACCAGTAGGAAACAGGGAGGCCGTATAGATGTAGCGCTATGATTTTTAATATTAAAAATGCGTGTACAAGATTAATATTAATTGTTGAATGTTTGTTTAGAAGATGATTCG
>CAIWKC010000038.1 GCA_903913145.1 uncultured Gallionellaceae bacterium
TCGCATTGCCAATCACCAGTGCCAACTTCTGAGTGCTTTGATCGGGAGCGGCAACTTTAACGGCAAGATTGCGGTCAGTCGCCTGAGCATTGGCTCCACACAGCACAGCGAACAAAATCGTTAGAAATATGATTGAGTTTTTCATTTTAAAATCCTTTGCAAAAGTCCAGGTAATTAATCCTGAATCACTGTGAATCTACCTTTAAGTTAATGTCTTTATATCAAAAAGTATAGCTATTTCCAAATACAAATCCACGCGTATAGTCTACAAAATTGACTCTTGTTGTTGAAAGGTTGGATTCCATTGAAGTCGGGCTAGCCTGATATTTGTAACCTAGCGTCATCCGGTAAGAAGGTGAAAAAGAATAGCCGAAGCCGAATTCACCGGTCGTATAGATTCCGCCCTTCATGCCCCAATAGGAAGCTGTATTATCCGAGGTAGAAATCGAAGAATAACCGACGGCGGCATTACCGTAAATAAACATACTGGTTCCCTGTAGAGGAGCAGCGGTAGACAATCCGACCGCCGGAATTTGCCACACATAGTCTGTTCCGCCCCAAGTTTGAATGATCCGCTTATATCCCAAGGTCAGCGCTACTTGCGGATGCACATAATAACCAGCTGACATATCCATCTCTCTGCGCGAAGCAGAAATTGTTTCTCCGGTAGACGATCCTGGAACGTTATAAGTTGTTGGTGCCATGAAACCGCCAGACACAAACATATTTTTATATTTGATGGTGAGTGAAGGGTTTACTGCGATCGCATTAGCCGTACCAAATGAACCCGCGGCCGCTGAGGAACCATAAGGATCATCCCATGCCTGCCACTCATTCGCCCATAAACGAAGACCCACTGTCACCGATAAATTGTTCACAGGGGGAGGTGGCGGCGGTGGGGGAGGTGGAGGTTTCACAGGGGCTGCAACAGGAGTGACTTTTTGTGGTGGTTTTATGGGAGTAGCCACTGGCGCGGCATTAACAGGAGCGGTAGTTGCACTTTTTACAGGAGCTACAGCGGGTGGTGTTTTCACCGGTGCAGCGGGGGCTTGGTCATTGGGGGAGGCCTGCTGCAGCTTAGCAGGGGCAACTGGCTGAGTCTTTTTTGGGATAATCGCTCGGTCAGTTGAAGTGACGGACTGACTTGATTGCGTGGTTGTTGCTGGTTGAGTCGTTGTGGCTGTACTCGGCTGAATATTGTCTGCCGCAAAGGTAGAGATTGACGATACGCTTATCATCAAGGTGAGCAGAAAGTTCTTAATCGGTTTCGTGTTGATGCTCATCGCCTTCTATGTGCTCAGCTTAATGGATCTTGCGGATGGTGTTACTTCCAAGATCCGTTACATACAGGTTGGTACCATCGGTGGTAATGTCCGAGGGATTAAAGAACGTGGCTGCCGAACCCAAACCATCCAAAGCACCTTGTGCGCCTGTCCCCACTAACGTTGTGACTGCTCCATTTTGCAAAACAATCTGGCGTATCTTGTTGTTATAAATATCCGCAACATAAACGCTGCTACCGTCTGTTGTGATACCCACATTACTAAATCCACTGAAAGGACTCGAATTGCCAAAGTTGAACGTAGCGTACCGGCCAGTCGTAATATCTGTATCACAAGCCATTCCGCATGATGCTGATGTACCGCCCCCTGTGACTGCAACTGCTCCCGTAGGGCCCGTCAAGCTGGTTACTGTCACATTCGAACTCGTCGCTGTGGCTAAAGTGTAACCATTAGCAGGCGTAATTTTTCGAATCTTATTGTTGAAAGTGTCCACTACATACAGATTATTCCCATCAGTTGTGATACCACCACCCCCATAATAAAGATTGAACCCAAACCAAAAAATGAAAGTTTTCATAAAATTGAACGTGGCATTCAGTCCTGACTGATCACTACTACCTCCTGAAACTGCCGCTGCGCCCGTAGGCCCCGTCAAACTGTCAACTGTCACATTCGAACTCGTCGCTGTGGCTAAAGTGTATCCATTAGCGGGCGTAATTCTGCGGATTTTATAGTTATGCGCATCAACCACATACAGACAGGTTCCATCGGTTGTAATGCTGACAGGATCATAGAAGCCTGCGGCTGTCCCTACTCCATCCGTCACGCCTGCCGAATTATTCGATGGCCCGGCAAAAGTAGTTACCTCTCCAGTCGCGATGACGATCTTGCGAATCTTGTGGTTATTTGTATCCGCCACATACAAATTTGCTCCATCAGAAGTGATGCCGTTCGGACTGGAGAAAGTTGCGGCAGTTCCAAATCCGTCGGTGTAGCCAGCTGCTCCAGAGCCCGCAAATGTAGTCGCTTGTTGAGTTGCTATGACGATTTTGCGTATTCTGTTGCCAGCGGTATCTGCGACATACAAGTTAACACCATCAGTGGCGATACCACGTGGACTGTTCAGCGAGGCTCCTTGGCCGATACCGTCTGCTCCTGACGCTACGCCAGCTAGCGAAGATACAATGACTGGTGAGAGAGAGGCTGTGCGTATCATATTGTTGCCTGTATCCATCACATACAAGTTAACGCCGTCAGTGGTGACGCCTTGCGGACTATTGAATTTGGCTACAGGACCAGTGCCTTCTGTGGTACCTACCAGTGCAGGCTGACCCACCAACCCAGTCATACTGGTGACCATATTGGTTACCATGTCGATCTTGCGGATTTTATTGTTCGATCTGTCTGCGACGTACAAATTAGTGCCGTCGGTTGTAATACCCCAAGGGCCACCAAAAGTGGCAGTTCCAACTGCGCCGTCACCCGAACCAGAACTGGTGGGAGTATTTTGCTGACCTGTCACACTACTGACAGTTCCGCTTGAAAGAGAAATTTTACGTATCTTGGGATTTCCAGTATCTACGACATACAGATTCGCTCCGTCGGACGTGATTCCCGCAGGATATGAGAAAGTCGTATATGTGGTACCTGCACTTGTATCACAAGAATTTGCACATGCATTTGAAGTGCCACCTCCCCATGCCGCGGCCGCATTACTTGGTCCAGTGAAACTGGAAACGGTTCCATTATTAGCCTGCACTTGCCGTATTTTGTTGTTGTAATAGTCGGTAACATAAAGGTAGTAATTAGCATAAGTGATGCCGTACGGGTAATAAAATGTTGCATAGGGGGCGTAAGTTGGACCTGTGCTGTTTGTATCGCAGGCATAAGCGCAAGATACGCCTCCGGAGGCGTTATACGTGACATTGCCATTATAGGCAGCCGCAGCGTTTGCAGGTCCAGTGAGGCTGGTAACGTTTTGGGTCGCAATGTCAATTTTGCGGATTTTGAAGTTGTAAGTATCCGTGACGTATAAACTGGTGCCATCGGTAGCAATACTACTCGGATAATTGAAAGTAGCTGCCGTGCCTATGCCGTCCGCAGCACCTGCCACA
>CAIWKC010000039.1 GCA_903913145.1 uncultured Gallionellaceae bacterium
TGACTAGTGCGCAAACACAACTAAAACAGACCATCACAGGGCATGAAGAAGTCATCGCTAACGTGGCAAAAGACCTTGCTGACCTTCCTTCCCTTGTCAAATTACTTAAAGACCAATTACAAGCGATTACAGTTGAAACTGAACGCTCAGCTACTGACATCATGGAGCGTTTGCAAGCCATTGACGGCCTCATCAATGAGCTGATCACCACGGTGACTTCGTCGAATCAAGAAGGTGAGGTGATGATTGGAGCGGGTGAAAAAAATATTAGCTCCAATGTGGAACTGATAGAAAAATTAAACCAGTACATAAAAGATAGGTTTGCCGATGCAGACGCAGATCGTCACAGTATTGAAATAGTGACACAGCAGGCAAATACGCTCAATTCACTTGTGGCATTAGTCAAAGATATTTCTTCGCAGACAAATCTATTGGCACTGAATGCCGCTATTGAAGCCGCACGTGCAGGGGAGGTGGGTCGTGGTTTTGCTGTAGTGGCAGATGAGGTTCGTAAACTCTCTAATGAAACTGATAATGCCGTAACCAAGATTCAACTGGGAATCAACAATGTCGTTACTTCGATAGAAGATCAGTTTCGTACAAAACTAGACCTTTCATCCGTCGATCAACAGAAGCAAGTATTGGAAAATTTCACCACACATCTCCAAACGATGGGAAACAACTATCACCATCTCATGCAGCGTGACGCTCTCTTGCAAGGGAAATTAAATACTTCAAGCCAAACGATGTCATCCATGTTCATGGATGTATTGGCGAACATTCAGTTTCAAGACGTCACCAGGCAACAGATAGAGCAAGTGCAACATGCACTGGATCGCCTGGATTCGCATATCAAGCAACTGGTTGAAATGATGCAAACTAAAGATTTTTCCTCTGAATTCACTATTAAAGAACACATCGATAAAATTTATGAAGGCTATGTGATGGATACGCAGCGTGAAATACATGCCACTGCGGTTGGTAATGGCGTTAAAAAAAATAACGATACTGCTGTGCAGAAAAAAATTGAATTATTTTAAAGTTGAAGATTTTACTTGAAATAGTTAATGCATCCGGGTTGATGAATTAACAGTAGGAAGGAACGCAATATGGCAAAGTCAAAGCAGGGAAGCAAAAATTTGATCATCGAGGAAGACATGACGATCTATAACGCTGCGGCACAGAAGGATCAATTTTTGCAAGCACTCGCAGCCTGTAACGAACTCGACCTTGATCTATTAAAAGTCAACGAAATGGATAGCGCGGGTTTCCAGATTTTACTACTGACCAAACGTGAAGCCATCAAGGCCAACAAGACTGTGCGCTTGACGGCGCACAGCAAAGCGGTGACTGAAATCCTGGATCTTTTTAACATGGCCAGCTATTTTGGTGACCCGATATGGCTGGACACAAAGTGATTTGAAAGCAATTTAATCAAGGGTAAGCCGGTTTCAATCTACCGCTGGCTTAATAAAGCTTAGGAGGCAACATGGATGCGATTCAACAAGCATTTGTGATCGAAAGTCGCGAACTGCTACAAAAGATGGAAGAGAGTTTGCTTCAAATGGAAAGCGCCGGGAGTGACCCGGAAACAACGAATGCCATTTTTCGCGCAGCACACACGATCAAAGGGGGGGCAGGTGTTATTGAATGCAATTTTATCGTGGAATTTACGCATGTGCTGGAAAACGTTCTGGACGAAATGCGTTCTGGAAACATAACTCCTAACAAAGCACTGGTCGAATTGCTGCTTGAGTGCTCTGACCATTTGGGCAAGTTACTCGGCTGTGTCGAAAGCGAAATCGAACCGGGTATTGAAGATAACAATACAAGTAATTTACTGAAGGAAGCACTTCAGCAATATTTGGGTACGCCCGTTATTGCAGGCAAAGATATTGCATTGAACGAGCCCAAAATCGAATCAAGCGGCGGCGGAGAAATGGAAACCGATAATTGGCATATTTCTCTGCGCTTTGGCTATGACGTATTGCGAAAGGGAATGGACCCCGCCTCTTTTCTGCGATACCTGAATGAACTGGGAAAAATTATAAGTATAACGACAATACCGGATGCGATTCCTGTCGCTGATGAAATGGATGCGGAATCTTGTTATCTGGGTTTCGAAATATCTTACAAATCAGACGCTGATAAAAGCAGAATAGAAAGCGTATTCGATTTTGTGAGGGATGATTGCGTCCTTCATATTTGGCCGCCTCACAGCAAACTTGCGGACTTTATCAAGTCAATTGAATCTCTCCCTGAAGATACTATGCGACTGGGCGAAATACTGATTCAGTCTGGTGCCTTGACACAAAGGGAACTGGACATTGCATTGAATGCGCAAGCAGATGTGGAGGGTGATAACGCCTCTGCAAATGCCAAGATCGGAGATGTTTTAGTTAATCAAAAAACAGTCACCACTGATGTGGTTGAAGCTGCTGCGGTGAAACAGAGTAAAGTTGCAGAAAAAAAATCACTCGAATCTCAGCTCATCCGTGTGCAGGCATCAAAACTGGATCAGCTAATTGACCTGGTAGGTGAGATGGTAATCGCCTGTTCCGGAGCGAACATGTTAGCTCACAAAAGCGGTGAAACTGCACTTGTAGAATCAACCTCAGTTATTACCATGCTGGTGGAGCAGATCAGGGACAGCGCACTGCAATTAAGGATGGTACAGATTGGTGAAACGTTTAACCGTTTTCAACGCGTGGTGCGTGATACCAGCCATGAATTAGGTAAAGATATTGAATTAATTATTAGCGGCAGCGAAGCTGAACTGGACAAATCTGTCGTTGAAAAATTGGGCGATCCGCTAATGCATCTTGTGCGTAATGCGCTTGATCACGGCATTGAGTCAACCGAAGCGCGTATCGCTAAAGGCAAACCTGCACGCGGCAAGCTTAGACTCAATGCGTATCACGAATCAGGCAGCATTGCGATTGAGATTATCGACGACGGCGCTGGAATGAACAGGGAAAAAATTCTTGCCAAGGCGCGCGAACGTCAGTTGATCGGCGCCAATCAGGCATTGAGCGAAAATGAAATTTTCAGTTTGATATTTGAACCCGGATTTTCCACTGCCGACAAAGTCACCAATATTTCAGGCCGTGGAGTCGGCTTGGATGTGGTAAAGCGAAATATCACCTCGCTTCGAGGCAGTGTTGAAGTGGAAAGTAAAGAAGGTCAAGGATCTACATTTCGCATACGTTTGCCGCTTACTTTAGCCATTATTGATGGTTTCCTGGTCGCGGTAGGAAAATCCTCTTATGTGATTCCGTTAAATTCAGTCGTCGAATGCATGGAGCTTTCTGAAAAAGATCGTGCGGAGACGCTTAATCGTCAATATATAAACTTGCGCGGGGAAGTACTACCGTTTGTTCGTTTGCGCGAACAATTTGAAGTCGCTGAAGCGTGCGGCAAGCGAGAAAATATCGTCGTCGTTCAATATGCAGGCCAGAAGATCGGCTTGGTTGTAGATGCGCTCATGGGTGAATTTCAAACTGTGATCAAACCTTTGGGAAGTATCTTCAAACACATCAAGGGAATTGGTGGCTCGACCATCTTGGGTTCGGGTGATGTGGCGCTGATTCTGGATGTGCAGTCGTTGGTGGCGCTGACTACCGAGCAGCAAAATCGCGGGCATATCGCAGAAGTTGTCAGAATCTGATTTTTTATTTAAGGAGTCAAAAATGTTTAAGAATTTGAAAATAGGCGTGAAGCTGACCTTCGGTTTCGCCGTCGTACTTTTACTATTGGTGGCAGTATCAGTGACGTCAATAATACGAATTAGCGACATCAAAGATGCCAATGCTTCGATCGTAGACGACCGTATGCCTAAAGTTGAAATGTCAAACGAAGTGATGACTAATGTGTTGGTCATCGCCCGCGCAATCAGAAATACCTTAATGTCGAGCGATAAAAGCTATGAGAAAGCTCAAATTGAGATAATTGCCTCAGCACGGAAGAGAAACGGAGAAATACTCGATAGGCTAAAACCAATGCTGAATACGGAAAAAGGCAAGGCATTGTTCGAAAAAGTAACAGAATTACGCGCCAAGTACAATGTTGCATTAGATACAGCTTTACCACTTTGCGATACTTCTTCTGCTCAATACAACAGCGAAAAAGCCACCCGATACATTTTGGGTGAATATGGAATCGTTGCAAATGCTTATATTGATCAGCTTAAA
>CAIWKC010000040.1 GCA_903913145.1 uncultured Gallionellaceae bacterium
AACACTGGATATGCGTCAAGTGCGTGAACAAGCTTTGGCCGAAGCACGCAATGTGATCGAGTATGCCACACTGAGTTTGAATAAGTTGGAACAAGAGCGGATGGTATGCGAACAAAAACTCA
Source organism: uncultured Gallionellaceae bacterium (assembly GCA_903913145.1). Taxonomy (GTDB): domain Bacteria; phylum Pseudomonadota; class Gammaproteobacteria; order Burkholderiales; family Gallionellaceae; genus PALSA-1006. Next base: position 123 of record CAIWKC010000040.1, read on the forward strand.
ATCCGCTACGTGAAAAAGTGCAAGAGATAACTTTGAAAGAGCAGGAAGCACGTTTGCAATTCGAACAATGGGCTGAACATTTGCAGGGCGTGGATGAAGCACCGTTGCAGATAGAACTTGAAATCCATCCGGTAAAGCCATCATCTTTGCAAGCGGAGTTAGCTCGTTTAAGTGACAACATCACGTCTTTGGGAGCGGTAAACCTGGCTGCACTGGATGAATTGAAAGCAGCAGAAGAGCGCAAAGCGTATCTGGATGCTCAAGCCAAGGATTTGAACCAGGCGATTCATACTCTCGAAGGTGCGATACGCCGAATAGACAAAGAATCACGCGATTTGCTGATGGAGACCTATGAGGAAGTAAACCGCCATCTGGCTGAATTATTTCCCGTCCTGTTTGGAGGCGGAGAAGCAAGATTAGTACTGACCGGCGAAGAAATACTCGACAGCGGCGTGCAGGTGATGGCGCATCCGCCGGGTAAAAAGAATGCATCCATTCATTTACTATCCGGTGGCGAAAAAGCACTCACCGCCATTGCACTTGTTTTCTCACTTTTCCAGCTTAATCCTGCCCCATTTTGTCTGCTCGACGAAGTGGACGCGCCACTGGATGACACCAATACCGAACGGCTATGTAATCTTATCAAAAAAATGGCGGTTAATACCCAATTCGTATTTATCAGCCACAACAAAATTACAATGGAACTGGCACAGCAACTTATTGGTGTAACCATGCAGGAACGCGGTGTTTCCAAAGTGGTGTCGGTGGATATTGAAGAGGCGCTAAGGATGCGGGATGAAAGCGTAGCGACTTAATTAAGTTTAGTAAATATCCGGTACAACTCAAGGCGCGTTCACAGCGCGAAGTTCCAACGGCGGATGGAAAGTCGCACATGGTGGACTATATATCTCAGGCCAGAATTTCGATGTTAGGCCGTGAATGAACTACCTGTGCTCTGGTCATCGGGGATCAAGTGTTGCTGGGCGCCATTCCGATGGAAGATATGGATTTCATCATTGAGCAAGCCAGATTAAGTGTTAACGTGAATCCGCTAAGTCCGAATATTCCACTATCTTTAGCCAAAGGGATGAAGTAACGGCTCCCCAGACAAACTGAAGATTGTAGTTTCTGAAATGTCAGTCCAATTTTTTGACCTTTACGACAACCTCGACCCCGAACCACTCAAGCGCGGCAATCAATTCGAACACTTCAAAAGTACATGCAAGGTAAGGTTTAAATCTTGATTTGAGGTTAGAATGGCTGACTGATTTATTTATTCGAAAACTATTAATTCCTGCCTTTCCCCATGTCTTTAGCCCAGTCATATACCCTCGCCGACGTAAAAAATTGGTACAGCATGCATGATCTTCAGAAAGCCAAAGCTTATCTGAATTCGATTGATTATCTGGATATACAGTTTGACAGGATCACCGCACGGGTAAAGGGAACTGCCCCGCGTCCGTATCAGGTGGAAGTGTTTTTTGATACCGATAAAAATGGCAAGCTACGCATTGATCCGCGCTGTAGTTGTCCAATGCAGCGGCAATGCAAGCATACTGCAGTTGTTTTATTGTCTGCTTTGGCTGTGCCGCGTGCGCCGGTTGTCAACAATGCGGTGCTGGATTGGGTTGAGTCATTCCGGCACGCGCTACAATCTCCACCAAAGAAGAAAGCCAAGTCTGTCGCGAAACCAGACCACTTGTGTTACGTGCTCACCAGGTCTTCTTTTACCGGTGAATACACGATCTGCATCTACAAAGCCAAGTTGAATAACGAAGGTAATATTCAGGGCAAACTGGATGAGTGGGACAACGTAGAGCGGACATTGATCAAACCTCCACAGTATGTTACCGAAGAAGATTTGGGTTTGCTGCGTCTATTGTGGATGCAGCGGGACAGATATGAAGGGTTTCAGGTTATGTGCGATCAGGGGCATGAAATACTAACTCGGTTGCTGGCAAGCGGACGTTTGTTTTATGCGGAAAGAATGGCAGGTAGTCATTTGCCGGTCAGACTAAAACAGGGTGAACTTCGCGATGCCCGTCTGGATTGGGGAGCAGATGAATCAGGGCGCATGGTGCCCAGGATTATTCGCAGTGGTACAGCGGTGGATGTGCTGCCATTGCAGGAAGCGACTTGGTATGTTGATGCCGAGGCGGGTGAAATCGGCCAATTGCAACTTACCCAGACACCTTTGCAAATTGTTCAGTTGTTAACTATGCCGCCACTGAGCGAAATTGATGTGCCCATTGTGTCAAAAGTTCTGCGAGAGATGGTACCGGATTTGCCACCACCCAGCAAAAAGCGAATGCGCAATGTAAAGAACAAGCTGCTGCCGATATTGCAAATTGAAACTTCTGCGCCGCTATGGTTGGGTAGTTTCAGAGGATATCCTCATGGCAAGCAGGAGCTTGATTTTGCGCGTATCCAGTTCCGTTATGGTGAAGCCGTTTTGTCGCCGGATTACAGGAGCGAATTTGTCACTTTGCGCAGTGGTGAAACTGTGCGTGTTCTTCGGGATAAAAATGCAGAAGCTAAAGTCGTCAGCGCTATTGCCGATTATGGCTTCGAAGCCGTACCCGGTTATATAGGCACTTCTGGTGGAATTCTCAATCCACCTGTATATGGGTTGGAAAATGAACAGTCCTGGCCGGCGTTCATGCAGCGTGTTGCCCCATTGATGCGCGAGGCGGGATGGGAACTGGTTATACCGCAGGGTTTTCGACACAATGTGCTGGAAGTGGAAGCTTGGGAAGGTCAGTTTGACGAGGAAGAGGATGGCTGGTTCAGTTTGAACATGGGCATCGTCGTGAATGGACAGCGTGTGCCTTTGGCGCCTTTACTGTATGAACTGTTTAAGGTTGATTCGCGCTGGCTTGATGCCGCCGAGTTGGAAAAGATGAAAGATGCAGAGACAGTTGATTTGCAGCTTCCCAATGGGGGCAGGGTGCGGGTTGACGCCAATCGGATCAAACCGCTGGCGCGCACGTTGATCGAGTTATTCGATGGTCAGATGGGCAGCGGCGAAATTAGATTGTCACGCTTTGATGTGGCACGAATCGATGCCTTGGTCGGCATGGAACGCTGGCAGTTCAAGGGCATGGAAGCGGTGCGCGAGCTCGCCAACAAACTCAAGAATACTTCCGGCATCAAGGCAATTAATTCTCCGGATGGTTTTGCTCTGGAGTTGCGTCCCTATCAGGTCGAAGGTTTATCGTGGCTGCAATTTTTGCGTGAGCAAGCATTAGCGGGAATATTGGCTGATGATATGGGGCTGGGTAAAACCGCTCAGGCATTAGCTCATTTGTTGCTTGAAAAGCAAAGCGGGCGCATGGATAAACCGTCTTTGGTGGTGTTGCCAACTTCGCTTATTTTTAACTGGAAACGCGAGGCAGAGCGCTTCGCTCCCCAATTAAAGTTACTGTCTCTGCAGGGCAAAGAAAGAAGCGAACTTTTCCCACTGATACGCGAGCACGATGTGATTCTTACTACCTACCCGCTGCTGTGGCGCGACGAAGAGGCATTGGCCGAGCATGAGTACCACCTGTTGATCTTGGATGAAGCACAGACGGTCAAAAACGTTTCCAGTCAGGCTGCGCAAGTGGTGCGCAAACTTAAAGCACGCCATCGTTTATGTCTCACCGGCACACCGCTGGAAAATCATTTGGGCGAACTATGGGCGCAATTCGATTTTCTATTACCCGGATTGCTGGGCGATAACAAAGATTTCACCAAGACCTGGCGCACCCCGATTGAAAAGCATGGCAATAAATTGCGCCGCGACTTGCTGGCCAAGCGCGTCAAACCTTTCATTTTGCGCAGACGCAAAGAAGATGTCGCCAAAGAGCTTCCCGAAAAGACATTGATCGTTCGTACAGTTGAACTGGATGGCGGCCAGCGTGACCTATATGAAACGGTTCGCATCGCGATGGATCAGCGCGTACGTGATGAAATAGCCGCGAAGGGTTTTTCACGCAGCCACATTATCATTCTTGACGCACTGCTTAAATTGCGTCAAGTGTGCTGTGATCCGAGATTGCTGAAATTATCCAGTGCTAAAAAGGTCAAAGAACGCGCCAAGCTGGATTTGCTTATGGAAATGTTGCCAGAATTGGTGAGTGAAGGGCGACGTATCCTCGTTTTCTCACAATTCACCTCCATGCTCGAATTGATCGAATTAGAGTTGGCCAATGAGAAATTGAGCTATGTGAAGCTCACCGGCGATACGCAAAACCGTGAAGAAGTCGTGCGTCGTTTTCAAGATGAAGAGGTACCGATATTTCTGATCAGTCTGAAAGCGGGTGGAGTAGGCTTGAATCTGACCGCTGCCGATACCGTTATTCACTATGACCCCTGGTGGAACCCTGCAGTGGAAAATCAAGCCACGGACCGAGCTCACCGTTTGGGACAAACCAAAAATGTATTCGTATATAAATTGGTGGTGGCAGGCAGCATTGAGGAAAAGATATTGGCACTGCAAGAGAAAAAAGCCGAGCTTGCTGCAGGAATTTTGTCTGAGGATGCGAGTGGTCTGGTGAAATTTGGCGAGGCGGATATTGCCGCGTTGTTAGCACCGTTACCCGATGTTGAAAGTGTTTAGTTAACCCCTAATTAAATTCCTGCTTATAAGTAATAATGATAACTAAAGCAGTGAATATTCTTTAGTGAATTATACAAAATTGGCTAGAGTATCATCCTCAGAAGTATACGTTGCAAATATAGCTAAACCATTTTTATCAGGAGCAAAAAAATGTCCCATATCTTCGAAAACAATTCACAGTCCATCGGCAACACACCGCTTATTAAGTTAAACCGTATTCTGGATGGAGCCAAAGCGACTGTGCTGGCAAAGATCGAAGGGCGTAATCCAGCTTACTCGGTTAAGTGTCGAATTGGCGTGGCCATGGTTGATGATGCCGAGAAGCGCGGACTGCTTGGATCTGGTAAAGAGATCGTTGAGCCAACCAGTGGCAATACGGGTATTGCGCTGGCGTTTGTCGCGGCCGCACGCGGCATACCGCTTACACTTACCATGCCAGAAACGATGAGTGTTGAAAGAAGAAAACTGTTAGTTGCGTATGGAGCCAAGTTGGTGTTGACCGAAGGTGCAAAAGGTATGAGCGGAGCCATTGCCAAGGCAAAAGAGATTGCAGCTTCTGATTCCAAATATGTGTTATTACAACAGTTCGAGAATCCGGCTAATCCGGCCATTCATGAAGCTACCACAGGGCCTGAAATTTGGAATGATACCGACGGCAACATTGACATCTTTGTTTCTGGTGTCGGTACGGGAGGAACGATCACCGGTGTTTCGCGTTATATCAAGAAGACAAAGGGCAAGGCAATAAAAACTGTCGCTGTTGAGCCTTCAGCCAGCCCGGTTTTAACTCAGAAACGTTCAGGTCAGGAACTCAAGCCCGGTCCTCACAAGATTCAAGGCATTGGCGCAGGTTTTGTGCCTGGGGTATTGGATTTGTCTCTGGTCGATGAAATTGAACAAGTGAGCAATGAAGATGCCGTTTTATATGCTCGGCGCTTGGCGCGTGAAGAGGGAATCTTATCGGGTATTTCTTGCGGTGCGGCAGTTGCGGTCGCTGTTCGCCAAGCTCAAAAACCGGAGAATGCCGGAAAAACCATCGTCGTAATATTGCCTGATTCTGGTGAAAGGTATTTGAGTTCAATTCTGTTTGAAGGTCTTTTTGACGCGACAGGGATTGCCATTTAACCCGGATAATCCATTAACCAATGCGGTTGTGGGAGGCCGATTTATCGGGCGAAGCGGGCAACCATCGCACGATAAATCGGCCTCCCTCAAAACCCTGCAGTCTAAAGGACAATCTGGGTTTAACGCAGGCTAAGAATTCGATTTATGATTTACTCGGCCTGTAAGTACGTTGGTCATTACAATTTAGTGATGTCGCAAAGACCCTTCCCTCAGTTCCTGATGAACTAAGTAGCCATCTCACTAAGCTGCAAAAAGCGCGGCAAGTGATTGGTTATCCCCCGGTGGGAGAGGGAAGTTAAATGCAGAACTTTGCGCGGTATGGCGAATTTTCCCCCTCTCCCACAGGGGGAGGGTTGGGGTGGGGATTTACGCTATCAAGACAAAGTGTCTTTAATAATGACCAACACTATATTACGGACAGAGCTATTAACAATCGGATCAAGATATACGGCGCTTGCGATATATATTGATCAGATTGTTAGTGGACGAGTCATGAGTGGATATGGCTTCTTCGCTGCGCAGTTCGGGCAAAAGTTTATTCGCAAGTTGCTTCCCGAATTCAACTCCCCATTGGTCGAACGCGTTGATGTTCCAAACTACGCTTTGTACAAATATTTTATGTTCGTACAGAGCGATCAACTTGCCCAAAGTATAGGGATCAAGCTGATTGAAGAGCAGGGTATTGGTAGGTCTATTGCCGGGAAATACCTTGCAAGGCAATAAAGATTCAAGCGAGTTACCTGTTAAACCTTGTGCAATTAATTCAGCACGAGCTTCAGCCTCGGTCTTGCCAAGCATGAGCGATTCGGTTTGTGCAAAGCAATTGGATAAAAGCATGGCGTGGTGTTCGCCGATTGGATTGTAACTGTTCAATGGCGCTAAAAAGTCAGCTGGCACCATGCGGGTACCTTGGTGTATCAGTTGATAAAAAGAGTGCTGGCCGTTTGTCCCCGGTTCGCCCCAAACAACGAAATGTGTGTCGTAATCAACTGGGTTCCCTTCGCGATCTACACGCTTGCCATTGCTTTCCATTTCCAGCTGTTGCAAGTAAGCTGGAAAATGCTGCAGGTATTGGTCGTAAGGCAATATGGCATAGGAACCGGTGCCAAAGAAATTTCCATACCAAATGCCGAGCAATCCCAAAATAGCCGGCATATTTTTTTCTAGTGGCGCATTGCGGAAATGTTCATCCATCGCATGGCCGCCAGCCAGTAAGCGTTCGAAGTTTTCCATGCCAATATAAATCGCAATGGGCAAGCCGATTGCCGACCATAAAGAATAACGACCGCCGACCCAATCCCAAAATTCGAATACATTTTCAGGATTGATACCAAATTTAGATGTTTCAGACAAATTGGTAGAAACCGCGGCGAAGTGTTTTGCCACTGCTAATTCTGAACCCAAACGTTTAACTAGCCAAGCGCGCGCGGTATGGGCGTTGGTCAATGTTTCTTGAGTGGTAAATGTCTTGGAGCTAACGATGAAAAGTGTAGTTTCCGCATCGAGTTTCTTTAGAGTTTCGGCAATGTCGGTCGCATCAACATTGGAAACAAAATGTGCAGTAAGGTCTTTACTGCCAAATGGTTTAAGGGCTTCGCATGCCATGAGCGGGCCAAGAGCCGAGCCGCCGATACCAATGTTTACGATGTGCCTGATTTGTTTTCCGGTGTGGCCAACTGTAATGCCTGATCGAATTGAATTTGAATAGCGGCGTATATGATCGAGCACTCGATGCACATCGGGAATGACGTTTTTACCATCCACCAGCACTGTACTATTGGGTGGGCAGCGCAATGCAGTATGTAAAACGGCACGCGACTCGCTGGTGTTGATTTTTTCGCCGTTAAATTGTCTCTTGATCCAATCACTCAGGTTGGACTGACTCGCCAAATTTATCAGCAGTTCAATTGTTTTTTCGGTGATGAGATTCTTGGAATAATCTAATAGCAGGCCATCAATTTGAAGAGAAAATTTATCGAAACGACTCGAGTCTGTGGCAAACAGCTCGCGCATTTTCAGGTTACGAATGTCACTTTGATGTGAGTATAGGGCTTGCCAAGCAGATGAGCTGATCAGGTTTGACATTAGGTGACTTAAATTATTTTACTGTCGTTTACCCCATCACTCAATTTGACCGTTCCTGGTTTAATTGTCATCTTGATTAGGGGTGAGTTTAATTTATAATTTTTAAGATTTCAGTTGTTTGTCAATTTCAATCTCGGCAGTTATCCAGTCTTGAACCTCATATCCACCGGAGAACCCGCGGCGGTGAGCAATAAAGTAAGCCGCAGTTGCGATCATGTGCCTGCGATGATCAGGTGAAACAGAAACAGGTGAAGACTTTGGGGCGGATTCTTTTTTGACAGTTTGTTTTTTTTCCGGTTTGGTCTCGGTAGTAACTGTCTTCTCTGTGGCCAATTTCTTTTCTTTGGGAACTGCTATCTTGGCGACTGTTTTCTTTACAGTTGCCGCAGGTTTGGTCTTTGCGGTGGTTTTAGTTTCAGCAACTACTTTTTTTGCAGCGGGCTTTTTAGTTACGGCGTCTGTGTTACTTTTAGTCGAGACGGGCGTTTTTTTTGCAGCTGTGACCATAATATTTCCTCCTAAAGAGTAAAGTAATAATAGATTGTTGCAGAATCAGATGGCATTAATATTACACTGTTCCACATAATCAAATGCCTATACGGGAATTAGAATAATACTGGCAAGCGGTGGAATCTCTATTTCTGCAGAGTATGGTTGCCCCATCCACGGGGTTTTCACTGCGCGAATACCGCTGCCATTTCCATGATTGCTACCACCATAATATTCCGAATCACTGTTAAATATTTCACGATACGAACAATCGTAGGGCAACCCGATGCGATAACGATTGCGCGGCACCGGGGTGAAATTAAAAGCGGCAATCAGCGTCTCTCCCTGACGTCCCCTGCGTATGAATGAAAGCAAAGTGTGTTCCGTATCCTGACAATCTATCCATGAAAAACCACCTTGCTCAAAGTCGAGTTCGTACAGTGCTGGCATGTTCAAATAAAGGCGGTTCAAATCGCGAACCATGTTAAACACGCCTTTATGTTGAGCCATTTCAAGTTGCCACCAATCTACTTCCCACGCTGCGCGCCATTCTGGGCCCTGTCCCAATTCATTACCCATGAAGTTGAGCTTTTTGCCTGGACTTGTCATTTGATATGCGAGTAACAAACGCAAATTGGCGAATTTTTGCCAGGAGTCACCGGGCATTTTGCTGAGCAATGATCCCTTGCCATGAACAACTTCATCGTGAGAAAAAGGCAGTACAAAATTCTCGGTATAGGCGTAGAGCTGACTAAAGGTAAGTTGGTTTAAATGGTAACGTCGATGCACGGGATCTTGCTGCATGAACTTGAGTGTATCGTTCATCCAACCCATGTTCCACTTCATCGAAAAGCCGAGTCCGCCAACATAAACAGGGCGCGATACAGCGGGCCACGAAGTAGACTCTTCCGCCAGCGTCAGGGCGCCTGGAAAGTCGTCATGCACCATAATATTGAGTTCACGCAAAAAGTCGATTGCTTCTAGATTTTCACGCCCACCATATTTATTGGGTAACCACTCGTTTGCTTTGCGCGAGTAATCCAGATACAACATTGAGGCAACGGCATCGACACGCAGACCATCGAAGTGAAACTCTGACAACCAGTAATGAGCACTGGAAAGCAGGAAACTTTTTACTTCGTTGCGTCCATAGTTAAAAATGTGAGTGCCCCAGTCCTGATGGAATCCAAGGCGGGGATCTTCATGTTCGTAAAGCGCCGTGCCGTCAAAGCGAGCTAAGGCAAACGAGTCTTGAGGGAAGTGAGCTGGAACCCAATCAAGCAGAACGCCGATGCCGGCTTGATGGCAACCATCAATAAAGAAGCACAAATCGTCGGGAGAACCGAAGCGGCTACTGGCCGCAAAATAGCCTGTGGCCTGGTATCCCCAAGACTCATCAAGCGGATGTTCTGAAACAGGCATCAATTCGACATGCGTGTACGCCATATCTTTGAGGTAGGGAATCAGTTGTTCAGCTAACTCACGGTATGAATAAAAATCGCCATTAGGATGACGCTTCCATGATCCTGCATGAATTTCGTATATATTAAGTGGGGCATGCAACCAATCCCATTGGCTGCGTTGTTTTAGCCATTCGCCATCTTGCCAGGAATGCTTGATGCTGACGGCAGTACGAGCAGCCGTACCCGGGCGCAATTCAAATGAATTGGCATAGGGATCTGTCTTAACCATCAATCGGCCGGCGCTATTAAATATTTCAAATTTGTACAATTCGCCTTGTGCCAAGTCTGGAATGAACAACTCCCACACACCGCTTGAACCATGCACCGCCATAGGGTTTGTTCGGCCATCCCAGCGATTGAATTCGCCTACGACGCTAATGCGCTCAGCATTGGGTGCCCAAACTGAAAAGCGAATGCCATCTATGCCTTTAACTTGAGTCGCATGAGAACCTAGTGCGCGATAGGCTTGGTGCAATTTGCCTTCGTTGAAAAGATGCAAATCGAAACTGCTAATCTGTGGCGGAAATGCATAGGGATCATGCATTAATGTTGCTTTTCCATCGCTCACAACACGTAATTGGTAGGGTAAAGCGGGAGCTACAGAACCTTGCCATTCGAATAGTCCGTTTGTATTAACTTTTTGCAAGGGTTGGTCACCGCCTGCAGTAACCAAGTAAACCTCGGTTGCATACGGTTGAAATACTCGCAATATATAATGTTCTAATTCCTGATGTAATCCCAGAAAACCAAAAGGATCATGCAATTTGCCTTGCAATAGCAAATCAGGTCGCGGGTCGGATTTAGTACGGGTATTTTTTTTCATATGGTTACGATTATAACCATATTATATTGGCGGGGGGTGTGGAATTCAAAAATCCGGTCCGGACCCAAAAAAATAAAGCCCCCTAAGAAACCACAGGGGGCCTGAAATTTTTTAATACCGGTCCGGCTTACTTGGCTACTTGTCTTTCGCGTATTTCGTCCAAAGTTTTGCAGTCGATGCACAATGTCGCCGTTGGGCGTGCTTCCAGCCTGCTTAGACCGATTTCAATACCGCACTTATCGCAGTAGCCGTACTCGCCTGCATCGATCTTTGCAATCATTTTATCGATATTTTTTATGAGCTTACGCTCACGGTCGCGATTGCGCAGTTCAAGACTCATATCCGACTCCTGGCTAGCACGGTCATTTGGGTCAGCGAATACAGTGGCTTCGTCTTGCATAGTATGAACTGTGCGGTCAATGTCTTGACCCAGTCCAAGCTTGATACCATTTAAAACTTCTTTAAAATGCTCCAGTTGCTTGGGGTTCATGTAAGCTTCCCCCTTTTTTATTTTGTATGGCGCGATGGTATAGGATGATTCTCCATAGTTCTAGGTTATAATGTGAAAAATATGTATGCAAGATAATCAAAGTAGGTCAAATGCGATTTTAACTATGTCGGTTTTCCCGTGAAAAGTCTATCGGCAAGCGGTGAATCCAAGGTGTCCTTGAGCGATATTCCCTAAGCAGGCGACTTGGGTAACATAGCCGATGGCGCTTAAAATATAA
>CAIWKC010000041.1 GCA_903913145.1 uncultured Gallionellaceae bacterium
CAGTCTAATGAGCAGCGTGTAATTCTCATTCATAACCATCTTTTTAAGAATGCAGGAACAACGATTGACTGGGCATTGGAAAAGAATTTTGGCAAATCATTTATTGATCACCGCGATGATGTATCAATGAGAAAAGGTGCCTCCTACCTAGGTCCATATATAGACGAAAATCGCAAAATAAGGGCATTGTCTACACATCATTTGACTTATCCGTTGCCGATATTGCCCAATACGCGACTGGTAAATATCATGATGTTTCGTCATCCAATTGAACGAGTTACCTCGGTATATAAATTTGAAAAAAATTATCCCGAAGTGCTTACGCTTGGGGTAGAAAAAGCTCGCCAGCTTAATTTACGCGATTACATTCTATGGCGCATGACGCCACAAGCGGGGGCTACAATTCGCAATTTTCATATTCGCAAAACGCTTCCACCTAGAAAGTCAAATCAGGAAGATATCAATGATCAAGATTTTGCTAATTCCAAACAGTTAGTAGCAACCATTGAAATGTTGGGGTTAGTGGAGAAGTTCGACGAGAGCATGGTACTATTTGAAGAGTTTATGAAGTTTCAGATCCATAGAAGTATTGATTTGGCATATATTCCTCAAAACATTGGGCAGGTTGAAAAAGGAAGTTCCCAGTCAAGGCTTGATCGATTGAAGTTGGAAATTGGTGAAGATGTCTATAATCTGCTGATTGAGAAAAACAAACCGGATATTCTGCTTTATGAGTGGGTATGCGAAGAATTTACAAAAAGAACTGAGGCTGTTCCGGATTTTCAAGCAAAACTTGCAAAATTTAAATCTCGTTGTCCCCAAAATAGTTGAATGAATGCAAAATGACAAAGATAAGTTTAGTTATACCTGTTTACAACAGTGAATTAATATTGCCAGAACTAATTAAGCAAATTGCCAAGGCATTGCCTGGTCAGCATTACGAAGTTGTATTGGTAAATGATGGCAGCAGGGATAAAAGCTGGGAAATTATGAGCAGGCTCAGCTCTGAGCATAGCGAAGTTAAGAGCATTTGTCTGGCCAAAAACTTTGGCCAAGATAATGCAATCATGTGTGGGCTAAATTATGCGACAGGAGATTTCGTTGTCATTATGGACGATGATTTGCAGCATTCGCCTCATGATATTCTCAAATTGAAAGCAAAGTGCGAGGAAGGATATGACGTATGTTATGCGGATTATAGTGGGGATAAACTTCAAGCTTGGTGGAAAAATATTGGTAGTAGCTTGAACTCAAAACAAGCTGAAATATTTTTGGGAAAACCGCGTGAAATATATTTATCGCCCTTCAAGATGATAAGCCGAATGGTTGTCGACAACGTTTTGAATTACCGCGGCCCGTTTCCATATGTTGACGGCTTAATATTTAGGTCAACTTCTTCAATTACTCAAATTCCAGTCGAACACCATGATCGTTTCGCCAGTACGAGCAATTACAGTCTGCGAAAATCCATTTCAGTTTTTCTAAAGCATTTAACGGGTTTTTCAATTGTGCCGCTCAGACTGGCAGCACTGATGGTGTTTGCCTTTGCGCCGCCGGCGGTCATCGAACTGGGCCAGGCGAAGGGGTTTGATTTTCAGTTGCTGGACCGCGGCGGTCTGGGGCACGACAAACTGATAGCCGCCCGCAACCAACTCCTCGGCATGGCGGCACAGAACGCGGCGTCAACGAATAACGCGGTATTAACCAAGGTCCGGCCCAACGGCCTTGAAGACACGCCCGAATACCGGGTTGACGTGGATTGGGACAAGGCCGGCGCGTTGGGAGTGCCCATCACCTCGATCCACAATACCATCTCGGCGGCCTTCGGCAGCGCGTACGTCAACGACTTCATTCAAGGCGGCCGTGTCAAAAGAGTGTATGCCCAGGCCGACGCTCCCTACCGCATGTTGCCCCAGGATCTGGATCGGCTCTATGTGCGCAACAATACGGGCAAGATGGTTCCTTTCTCTTCCTTTGCGACCGGGCACTGGACTTCCGGCTCTCCGAAGCTGGAGCGCTTCAACGGCTTTCCGTCCATAAACATCCTGGGTGAG
>CAIWKC010000042.1 GCA_903913145.1 uncultured Gallionellaceae bacterium
ATTTGCAGATCGCCCACTGCCGAGGCGGTATTTCGACATTATGTCGAGCAGGCCGGGTTAGAAGATCGATTTATTATCGATTCAGCTGGAACACATGATTATCATATTGGCGACGTACCGGATTTACGCGCACAGCGAGCGGCTAAACAGCGCGGCTATGACATGAGTCAATTGCGCGGTCGCCAAGTTGAAAAAGCAGATTTCTCCCGCTTTGATTACGTCCTGGCAATGGATGAGGCAAATCTAGCCATACTCAATCGTTTAGATCCGCATATTGCGAATAATTATGTGGGATTGTTTTTGGAATTTGCAGAACGTTATAAAGTGAAAGAAGTGCCGGATCCCTATTACGGTGGAGCGGATGGTTTCGAGCTAGTACTAAATATGGTGGAAGATGCGGCAGAAGGATTGCTAACGCATATTCGCAATGCGAATTTAACGAACTGAGATTTATTTGAAGCAATAAAAATCCGCGCGACAAATGCCGTGCGGATTTTTTTATTGATTACATATTATTGATGGTGTTGTTGTGTTTCGATCATTACTAACGGTTCATTATTTTCAGCCGTGTAGACCTCGCGCGGCCGCTGACGACGACGTGGAGCATGTTCTCGATTTTCCGGGACAGGAGCTGTGCTGGCAGTTTTGTTCGGATCAGTTTCTATCAATACCAGTCCGGCTTCACTTAGCGATTCTGTGATGCTTGGTGGCGAAGGCAAGTCAGTCACAATTTGAACCGGCTCTGCAGCCACTTCTACGGCTTCAGGCTTTGTAACGACTGAATCAAGGTAGGCAGGCTCTACTTTATCGGTTGCGGCTACTGTTGTGATCTCACTGACAACTTCCGGTGATATTGATACCGGTTCAATTGATACTGGTTCAATTGCTAATGGGGTAATCTCATGTGTGTGCGAGACCACTTCGGCAACTGGTGAGTCATTCGCAATTGCACTTACGGCTACAACTTGGGTTGATATTTCGTTGGCAACAACTCCATTTACACCAGTTTCAATGCCGTTTGGTTGGCCATTGGACAGTTGATCACGTCGTTCGCGTTCACGACGACCACCGCGACGCCCCCGTTTACGTCCCTGATTACCCCCTTCTTCAGTATTTTGTTCGTTTGCGGCAACAGGTTTGATTGTTTCCAAAACAGGTTTTTCAACATTGGCCGGACGCGGTTGACGTGGAGGACGTTCCGGGCGGTTTTCCTGTTGCTGAGTTTTAGGTTGTTGATTGTTTTCAGGGCGAGGCGAATTGCCTTCTTCACGATCCCGACGAGGCTTATTGCGCTGGCGATTTCCCTGCTGCTGAGCACCTTCAGGCCGTTCACCGCGATTACTGTCGCGTTCACGGCGCGGATTTTGTGGGCGTGCTTTGGCTGGTACAGCGGCAGGTTTATTTTTTTCACTGGAACCAAATAGCCAGCCAAATAATTTGCCGAAGAATGAAGTTGTTTCAACTTTTTTTGCTTCGTGCTTCGGAGCAGGCTGAGCAGGTGTAATGCCCTTTACGGCCGCTTGCGGGCGTTGTGCTTTAATTTCTTGAGTTGTTGCCGCTATCACCGGTTTGTTCTCTTCCGGTTTTTCAACCAGCTTATAGCTGGCTTGCAGGTGTTCCGCTGTAATGTCATCTTGACGCAAACGGTTCACGGTGTAATGCGGGGTTTCCATGTGCGGGTTTGGAATCAGCGTGATGCTAACTTTCAAACGCGACTCGATTCGGTGAATGTCGGAACGTTTTTCGTTGAGCAGGAAAGTGGCAACATCTACAGGTACTTGGGCGTGGATGGCAGCACTGCTGTCCTTCATTGCTTCTTCCTGAATGATGCGCAGGATATTGAGTGCGGAAGATTCAATACCGCGAATATGTCCGATGCCGTTGCAACGCGGGCAAGGTGAGTAGCTGGACTCTTCCAGACTCGGTGCCAGACGCTGGCGCGATAATTCCAACAAGCCAAAGCGTGAAATCTTCGAAGTTTGCACGCGAGCCCGGTCGTAACGAAGCGCATCGCGCAAACGGTTTTCCACTTCGCGTTGGTTCTTGGCCGATTCCATATCGATAAAGTCGATGACGATCAGACCACCCAAATCGCGCAAACGGACTTGACGCGCGATTTCGTCGGCTGCTTCCACATTAGTGTTCAGCGCAGTAGTCTCGATGTCGGAGCCGCGTGTAGAGCGAGCCGAGTTGATGTCAATAGCGGTGAGCGCTTCGGTGTGGTCGATGACAATCGCGCCACCGGAAGGCAGGTTGACCTGACGTGCATGTGCCGATTCGATCTGGTGTTCGATCTGGAAACGCGAGAACAAGGGTACATCATCATGATAACGTTTGATGCGGTTTACATTGTCCGGCATCACGGTGCCCATGAACGCACGAGCTTGTTCGAAAATATCGTCAGTGTCGATCAGAATTTCGCCGATTTCCGGATTGAAGTAATCGCGGATGGCACGAACTACAAGACTGCTTTCCAGATAGATCAGTGAAGGTGCTTTTTCAGTTTTAGCGGCGCCTTCTATGGCATCCCACAGCTGTTTGAGGTAATTCAGATCCCACTGAAGTTCTTCGAGGTTGCGCCCGATACCGGCAGTGCGCGCAATAATGCTCATGCCCTGAGGTACTTCCAGTTGCGCAAGCACATCGCGCAACTCATTACGGTCTTCACCTTCGATGCGACGAGATACACCGCCACCGTTGGGGTTGTTTGGCATCAATACAATGTAGCGACCAGCCAGACTGATATAAGTAGTGAGCGCGGCACCTTTATTACCACGTTCATCTTTTTCGACCTGCACCAGTAGTTCCTGGCCTTCTTTCAGTGCTTCCTTGATGGAAGGCCGGTTACCTGCGCCTGCCTGGTAAAACATGGAAGAGACTTCTTTGAAAGGAAGGAAACCGTGGCGAGTACCGCCATATTCGACAAAACAGGCTTCGAGACTGGGTTCGATGCGGGTGATGATGGCTTTGTATATGTTGCTCTTGCGTTGTTCTTTACCGGCGGTTTCAATGTCCAGATCAATTAATTTTTGACCATCAACAATGGCGACGCGTAGTTCTTCCGGCTGCGTCGCATTAAATAGCATGCGTTTCATTTTTTTCTCTCCCGCGCTCTGACACGGGCAGGACGAAACTACGCGCTAATTAGCGCGCGAGAATGGGGTATTGCAAACTTGTAGAGGGTTATAATGACGACGATATTTCAAGTTTTTATTCTCGTTTTAGCTTGTCTGTTTTAATTATTCGCATGCTGCCAGGTTTTTTATATTGGGCAACACACTAAAAAATCTATCTGCTGATGCTTTGAGCGCGCAAATCAATTACCATCACTGCTTGTCTCCGGTGAGTGAGTTAACCGGGCGGGGCTGCTTCGTAGGCGGCTTGATTGCCTGCCACAGGTTGGACGGGGAAAATGAACATCCCGTTTCACGAAGGCGCACACACTAGGTGCTAAGTATATTTCAAAATGAATAGTTTAAGCAAAGAATCTGTAAGTTGGCTAGAAATAGACGAAAACAGCACTGGGCAGCGTATTGATAATTTCTTGTTCCGGCACTTAAAAGGTGTGCCAAAGAGCCATGTTTATCGTATTCTGCGTGGTGAGGTAAGAGTCAACAAGAAGCGCGTCGATCAGACCTATAGGCTGCAGTTAGGAGACTTGCTACGCATCCCGCCAATTCGTGTGGCTGAAAAACCGCAAAGCGAATTCGTGCCTTCGACTGAGTTTCC
>CAIWKC010000043.1 GCA_903913145.1 uncultured Gallionellaceae bacterium
ATCAGCGCGCAGAGCGTCCAAAGCTGCATTCCCACGCGGAGCATGGGAACGAACAATTTTCAAAGGTGGAAATAACCCACTTTGAAAAGGGGGTGGAGCGAAGCGGAGGGGGATTTGCTTTTTTGTTTCATGATTCTTTCATGGGCTTGGAAAATTAATTGGTATCCATTGTTGCCTTTATTCATCGAATGGTTATTCTCCGTTCCATCAGAAAATATGATCCTGTTGTTAAATAGCTTGCCCATGAGCCGTAAAACCACAAAAACGCCTCTCTCGGAATTAAGGAACGCCCCCGAAGAAATTCTTGCTCGTTCAACGACAAGCGGGAAAAGTTTGCTTTCAACTGACCAGCTCCTGCATGAACTTCAAGTTCACCAGATTGAATTGCAAATGCAGAATGAGGAACTGCGTCAAACTCAGCACTTGCTTGAAGTGGAGCGCGACCAATTCGTCGAACTCTATGATTTTGCTCCCTGCGGCTATCTCACCCTCGGCGACGCCGGCCAGATCAACGAAATTAACCTGACGGCAGCCGCGCTGCTGGGAGAAGAACGCCTTTTCCTTGCAAGGCGTCGTTTCGACAGTTTTATTGTTAACGACGATAAAGATCGTTGGTATCGATTCGTACTTAACACAATGAAGAACGACATCAAACAAAGTTGTGAATTATCACTTCAGCGTCGAGACGGCAAACAGTTTTTTGCCAGACTGGAATGTATCAGACTGGTAAAAACAGGTTTGTCTATACAGTTACGCATCAACATATTCGACCAGACAGAGGTAAAGCGTTTGCAACTGCAAATTGATGCTCCGCTCAGACGGTATCGAACATTAATGAGAAATTCAAAAGATGGTATTCACATACTCGATATGCACGGAAACGTGGTGGAAGCCAATGATGCTTTTTGCAGCATGCTCGGCTATACCAGGGAAGAAATGGTCGGACTTAACGCCATTGCCTGGGCCGTTGATTTTTCCAGGGATGAGTTGCACTCACGCTTTAAAGAGCGCATCGGCAAAAGTGTATTGATAGAAGCCCGACATCGTCGCAAAGATGGTGTTCTGATTAACGTGGAGATTAGCATTACCGGTGAAGTGATCGATGGTCAGGGTTGGGTTTTTTGTTCCAGTCGTGACATCACAGAACGCAAACAAACGCAAATAGTGATGGAACAGAATATTGCCGAGCTCAGAGAGGCCAAGGGTTTTGTCGAAGAATCACGAACTGAAATTCGTGGTCTGGCCGCCAGAAACGAATGTGTGCGCGAAGAAGAGCGCAGACATATTGCCCGCGAAGTGCATGATGAACTGGGTCAGATTTTAACGGGACTGCAAATGAATATCTCGATGCTTGAGAGTACGTGCGGTCAGGGTATGACCGCGCTGCACGACCAATTGAAGGTCACTTTGGAGCTGGCAAATAATTCGCTTGTTGTCGCACGCAGTGTCGCCTCCAGCCTGCGTCCATCTTCTCTTGACCTGGGCATCGTGTCCGCTATCGAGTGGTTGACTGAACGGTTTTCAAAAAATACCGGAATTATCTGCAAAATTCATTTCTCGGAAAAAGACCGTGACATTGCACTGGATGAAAACGCCAGTATTGTATTGTTCCGTATTGCCCAGGAGTCGCTTACAAACATAGCCAGACACGCTCATGCAAGCAAAGTGGACATAAAAATAGGCCAACATGAAAATTCTTACTATTTGACAATTAGCGATAACGGTTGCGGATTCGATTCTGATACAGTAAAAGCCGGGGCATTCGGTTTGGTTGGCATACGTGAACGCGTTTTGTCTTTGGGTGGAGAACTTTCAATTCGAGGCAAGTCGGGCAAAGGGACAGAGATTGAAGTACGCATAATTCGGGATAATCAACAGGAAACATTATGATTAAGGTATTGATAGCGGATGATCACGTTGTTGTTCGCGGCGGGTTAAGGCAGCTGTTTTCGCTCATGGGAGACGTCAGCATAGCAGGTGAAGCGGTGAACGGCATCGAAGTACTCGAACTTCTCAAGCACGATAAGCACTTTGACTTACTCCTGCTCGATTTGACGATGCCCGGAATAAGCGGCGTGAATTTGATCACCCAAATCCG
>CAIWKC010000044.1 GCA_903913145.1 uncultured Gallionellaceae bacterium
CACAGTGGCTCCCACCTGAATTTGATCAAGCAGAACTGTACTGCCCGTCCCAGCCGAAATCGATCCGGCGAAGTTGGAACCCGTCACAGTGATGATGTCACCCAGGGAAAGATCGGTGACAGTATCAGTGCCGTTTCCACTTGCCTCAAATTGGAACGTGTCATTTCCCGCCAATCCGGTGAGTTGATTATCACCTTCGTTACCATGCAGCACATTGTTCAACTCATTGCCGGTAGCGCTAAGGTTACCGGCACCTGTCGCAATCGTTAGATTTTCCAAGAATGTACCCAGGGTATAGCTGATGCTGGCAAGCACCGTATCTATATTGCTACCGGCATCGAGTTTAAGATCCGTACCGGTGGAGTTAGGGCTGACGCTTAGATCGTTGTTGACTTCCGTGACCACGTCACCTACGTTGTCCACGACGTAAGTATCGGCACCCATGCCCCCGATCATCGTATCCGCACCTGCGCCTCCGTCCAGGATGTCGGAGCCTGCACCGCCGTCAATTAAATTGTTGTCCGTATCCCCGATGATATGGTTGTCAAGTTCATTGCCTGTTCCCGACAAGTTGGAACCCTGTCCGCCTGCCAAAGTGAGATTCTCAACATAGGCACCCAAAGTGTAGTTACGGCTAGCAACCACCGTGTCGATATTGCTGCCCGATGCACCAATGGCGTTGCTGTCTTCCCGCACAAAGTCGGAACTGCTGTCTATAAAGTAAATATTGTTGTCCGAATTACCCTGCAGGAGATCAATGTGTTGGGAAGAAGAATCGTTTTCCACAGGCCACCCGTTGATCACATCACTTGACCATTCAATGATGACGCTGCCATTGCCGGCATGTCCCAAATTGGTGTTAGCATAGAAATTATCTGTGGTCAGACTATACAAGTTGACGCCTTGCAGAACGACAGCATCAGTGTAAGCTGCCGTTCCCGTTGTATCGAAGGACAGCACGGTATCGCTGCCGCTTTGCGCAATACTTAAAATCGGATTGCCCCTAAATGGATCGCTCAATTGATCCCATGGATGCGTCGCGAAATATCCATCGAGCAATGCCGTTAAATCCAGACGGTCACCGCCTACACCTGCTTGAAAATCGGAAATGGTCAGCCCAGAGCATATGGCCTGGCCTAAAGAGTTGGTAGAAGTCTGTACCACAAAAGTATCGCTGCCGGCCCCGCCAACTGCCAATACTGACTCGGCAGTTGACCATCCACCGGCCCAGCTCTGTGAAGGCATGGAAGCGCTCCCTGCCATCAATATGGTATCGTTGCCATCGCCACCGTATAAAGTGTCATGTCCATACCAACCAGTGACCCCGCCGCCAGACAACGTATCGTTGCCGCCCAAGCCGTAAATAATGTTCGAACCACTATTGCCGTTAATGACATTGTCAGTCGAGTTGCCCGTGCCATCAATATCAGCGGCGCTCGCGAGAATTTGGCCCGTCCCCGTCAGAGTAAGGTTTTCGACATTCGCAGTAAGCGTATAACTCACCGAGCTCAGCACGGTATCCGTGCCAGCATTCAGGTTTTCAGTCACTACATCGCCAACGTTATCGACGATGTAAGTGTTATTACCCGTACCGCCCGACATTGAGTCGGCGCCCGCTCCACCGTCAAGCGTGTAATCTCCACTACCGGTTCCGGTAAGGGTATTGTTAAGTGCATTACCTGTTCCAGTTATGACGCTTGTACCAGAAAGATTCAGCTGTTCAACGTTGGCTGAGAGCGTGTAGCTCACGGAACTCAGCACGGTATCCGTGCCTGCATTCAGGTTCTCAATCACCACATCACCTACGTTATCCACCACGTAGGTATCATTGCCCAACCCGCCGGACATGGTATCCGCACCTGCTCCACCGTCGAGTGTATCTCCCGCCAATCCCCCAACCAGCACGTCATTACCGCTTGTACCAATAATATTTTGCGGTGTGGGCGCGATAAGTCCGCCAGGATCAACTCCACCCACAAAATTAGCGGAAGTAAGCGACGTGGCAACTACATTTTGTAGCGTAATTGCTGTTGTTGTCGTAAACCCAAGAGCGGCTCCGGCGCCATCGGCGTCGTACTCCAGCAAAGTGTTGGCTCCGCTTTGAACCAATTTGAGGTAGCCACCAACGTTGGCAAAAGGATTGGTGCTGCCAGTGTATCCATAAGATAAGGCGCTGAAACTCAACAACTGTCCCAAGTCGATCTGATCGCCACCTGTGCCTACGGCGAAGTCCGTTATTGTGACATTCTGATTGGTTGCCAACCCGACGTTGAACACATCACTGCCCGTGCCCCCTGTCAGAATATCGTTACCCTCACCGGCCTTGACGATCAAGGTATCATTGCCCGCCATCCCGTTCAAAGTATTAACGCCCGCATTGCCGGTGAGGATGTTGTTGTCAGCACTACCGGTTCCGTTGATGGCCGCCGTGCCCGTGAGCGTTAGATTTTCTACGTTTGCCGCCAGCGTGTAAGTGACCGCGCTTTGCACGGTATCCGTGCCAGCAGATACGCCTTCAGTGATGATGTCGCCAGTGTTCTTTACCACATAGGTATCATTGCCCGCTCCACCCACCAGCGTGTTAACCCCGCCGAGATTGGTAATGACGTTATCACCCGTATTACCGGTGCCAATCGTTGTCGTGCCGGTAAGCGTTAGATTTTCTACGTTAGCGCCCAGTGTGTAAGTGATCGAACTCTGTACGGTGTCTGTGCCCTCGTTGGCGTTCTCGATCACGACGTCGCCGACGTTATCCACCACGTAGGTATCGTTGCCCAAACCGCCGCTCATGGTATCAGCACCCGTTCCACCATTCAGCACATTATCAGCGCTGTTGCCGACGATGGTGTTGGCCAATATATTGCCTGTACCATTGATTGCGGCTGTGCCAGTGAGAGTAAGATTTTCAACGTTAGCAGCAAGAGTGTATGTATAAGAAGTTAAAACCGTATCGGTGCCAGCACCTACAGCTTCAATAACTACATCACCAGAGTTGATGATATAGGTATCATTTCCTGCAAGGCCCGCAAAAGTATTGGGTCCACCGAAGCTGGTGAAGACGTTATCACCCGTATTGCCAGTACCTGTAAGTCCGGTACCAACAAGTGTTAGGTTTTCGACGTTGGCCGCCAGTGTGTAAGTGACCGAGCTTTGCACGGTATCCGTGCCAGCTGATAAGCCTTCGGTGACAATATCGCCAATATTGCTTACCATATAAGTATCGTTACCCGAGCCGCCAACGAGGGTGTTTGCGCCAAGACCAGAGTCTATAATAGTATTATCGCCCGAGTTACCTGTGCCGACTGTTCCCGCCGTGGTCAGGTCAAGTTCCTCGACGTTGGCGGAAAGGGTATAGGAAATGGAACTAAAGACCGCATCCGTTCCTTCGCCAGCATTTTCAGTCACGACATCGCCCACGTTGTCCACGTAGTAGGTGTCGTTGCCCAAACCACCGATCATAGTATCGGCGCCTGTCCCCCCGTCCAAAATATTGTCCGCACTGTTGCCAGTGAGAATATTGGCCAGCGTGTTGCCTGTGCCGTCGATAATTGCGGTACCGGTGAGGGTGAGGTTTTCAACATTGGTGCCCAGAGTGTAAGTGATCGAGCTTAAGACGGAATCAATGCCACCCGCTGCGACTCCACCAACTGCGGTGACTTCGTCTACGACGTCAGCTGTTCCATTGATGATGTAAATATCGTTGCCTGCGCCACCTATGAGTGTGTTCCCCACACCTATATATCCTGTGGACACGCCGCTAGTCAGGACATTCGCGCCTGCATTACCTTCACCAATAAATCCGTCACCCAGAAGAGTAATATTTTCAATATTTGGCGTGGCGGCAAGTGACCAGGAAATGGAACTTTGTACCGTGTCAGTGCCTTCACCTGAATTCTCAACAATTGTGGTAGCGTTGTTCACCACATAGGTATCA